>JAFRHT010000039.1 GCA_017433125.1 Solobacterium sp. | reverse complement strand
GCCGGCAAGCGAGATAAGCCGCCCTCCGGGCTGGCCAATCCCTGGAAAGAGGTGGACGGTCCGGAGGCGGCAGCGTCTGAAGCCGGGTTTGAGATTACGGTGCCCGAACAGATCGAAGGATATGGGGCCCCGGTCTTCCGGGTCGCGGATGACAAGGTGGAAGTGGTTTACCGGACGGATGAAGATGTCCTGACCATCCGCAAGGCCCCGCTGACCGGGACGGAAGGCATAAAGGACGACATTACCGGCGATTACAGCGAATATGAAGAGTTCCGCATCATTGACGGGCTTGACTTCTGCTTTGAAACCCGCGGTAATAACGATCTCATCAACAACGCCGTGTGGGATGACGGCACGATGAACTATGCCGTTATCGTCAATCCCGGCACATCGCGCGGCCTGGAATTATCTGATATCATGGAGTTGATGAAAGCCGTGAAATGAGATGGCACTATCCGTGCAGGAAATCCGCATCCGCAGACTGCTGAATACCTATGGCGACAGCATTTTTCGGCTTGCCCTTTCATACCTGCACAATGAGGCGGATGCCCAGGAAATCGTCCAGGATACGATCATCCAGCTGCTCCGCTATGATCCGGATTTCCCCGACAGCGGGAAAGAGAAAGCATGGCTGATGAAGACGGCCGCGAACCTGTCCCGCAACCGGATCCGGTTCAACCAGACGCATGAAACCGATGAACTGCAGGAACAGCTGGCAGCTGAAGAGAAAACCGATCTCTCGTATGTCTGGGACGCGGTCAGGCAGCTGCCGCAGAAACAGCGGGAAGTCATCCATCTGTTTTACCAGGAAGGCTATTCCACAAAGGAAATCGCAGAAATTCTCGGCCGCATGGAAGGAACGGTCCGGGCTGATCTCAGTCGGGCCAGAGCCGCATTGAAAACGATACTGAAGGAGGCGTATGACTTTGAAGAATAACTATCGAAAACTCATGGATGAAGTCAGCCTCAGTGAAGATCAGAAAGAACAGATGCTGGCGAATATCATGCGGGCTGATCTGCAGCCGATGCGGCGGAAGCGCTCGTGGAAACCGGTATATGCTTTCCTGGCCATAGTTGTCTGTACCGGCCTGGTCCTGCCGCACATCATGCCGCGGTCCGGCAGTGCCGCCCCGATGATGGCTGATGCTGCTGCCGAACCGGAAGAGAAGATGATCAGTGCGGTCCCGGCTGAACAGAACACATCCTTCAGCATTGCGGCAGCCACCGGTTCTGAAGACAGCCTGCCGGCGGCGGAAGAATACGCGGAGGATGCCGGTGATCCCCTGGCAGCGGCATTGCCGTTTGCAGTGGTGCAGATTACGCAGGATTACCACGAAGAGCGCACCCTGATCACTTATGAGGGTGAAGAGAACAGTCTGTATCTGACCGAAATTCCCGAGGCAGTCTGGAAGCGCAGCAACGACAGCGGTGCGATCAGCCTGCCGTGTGAAGAGGACGGGATGATCCGTTACGGCCTTGCGGAGAAGGACGGCATGGTTTACGTCCTGGAATTTGCCGAACCGGTTCCGCCTGAAACAATGGAAGTGCTGCTGGAACTGATTCGGGAGTGACATATAATTACGAATTCTGTAAAATAAACTGAATAAACAACAGAAAGAGGTAATGACTATGGACACGATGCAGCTGTTAAGACTGATTGAAACAGATCCCCTGATCAGTGATCAGGATCTGGCGGATGCGCTCAATGTGACTGCCGGTGAAGTATCGGCAGCGAAGAAGCGGCTTGAAAATGACAAGGTAATCTGCGGTTACCGGACAATTATCAACTGGGACCGGACCGGGGCTGAACACTGCGACGCGATCATCCAGGTCAGCGCCAAGCCGGAACGGGATGTGGGCTATGACCGGATTGCCGGCCGGATTGCCCGGTATCCGGAAGTGACCAGTCTCTATCTGATGAGCGGGACCAGTGAATTCTTTGTCTTTATCGAAGGCACAACAATGCGCGAAGTATCCGACTTCGTAGCCCGCAAACTGGCTCCGATCGAAGGCGTGACGGCAACGGTTACGTGCCTGCAGCTGAAGCAGTACAAGATTGAAGGCAGGCTCCTGGAAGAAGAAAAGCGCGCTGATGAGCGCCTGCTGGTGGAGCCATGAGCATAAAGGAAAGACTCAACGAGAATGTCAGGGCCCTGCGGCCGTCCCTGCTGTGGCAGTTCTTCGCCATGGCCATGGATACACCGAATGTCATTTCCCTGAGTGTCGGCGAGCCGGATTTCCCGACCCCGTGGCACATCAGTGAAGAAGGCATCTATGCCATCGAACGGGAGCGGACTTATTATCCGCCGAGCCTTGGCTTCACCCAGCTGCGGCGCGGGATTGCGGCATACTATGAACGCCGCTTCGGCGCGGAAGGCTATACCGCTGACAATGTCATGGTTACGGTCGGTGCCAGTGAGGGCATTGACCTGGCCTGCCGTTCGTTTCTGCAGAAGGGGGATGAGTGCATTATCCTCGATCCCGGCTACGTCGCCTATGAACCGTCGGTCATCCTGACCGGTGCGACCCCGGTCTATCTGCAGCTGGAAGAAAAAGACGGCTTCAAGGTCAAGGCCGAAAGCCTGCGGAAAGTGCTGAATGAGAAGACCAAGATGATCATTCTCAACTATCCCAGCAATCCGACCGGCGGGATCATGACCAGGGAAGATTATGAAGAACTCGTGCCGCTGCTGAAGCAGTACAACGTCATCGTCGTGGCAGATGAGATCTATCTGGAGCTGGTCTACGGGCAGAAACCGTTTTCCATCGCCTGTATTGAAGAACTGCGTGACCAGCTGATCATCGTCAGCGGTTTCTCCAAAGCCTGGTCCATGACCGGGTGGCGGCTGGGATATATGCTGGCGGATCCGGAACTGATCCTGACCATGAACAATATTCACCAGTATTCCACGGTTGGACCGGCGACCCCGGCCCAGTTCGCGGCCATTGAGGCGGTATCGCCGAAAAGCGACCGTGATATCGACACCCACGTACAGTCCTTTGAAAGCCGGCGCAATTATCTGACCGCCCAGCTGAACCGCATGGGACTGCATACACCATTGCCGGAGGGGGCGTTCTATGTATTTGCCAACATCACCTCCACCGGCCTGTCCAGTTACGATTTCTGTGTCCGGCTGCTGCAGGAACAGGCAATCTGCGTCATTCCCGGTACGGCGTTCGGCGCCAGCGGGGAAGGATTTGTCAGAATCTCCTATGCCTACAGCCTGCAGGAACTGAAGACAGCCTGTGCCAGGATCGAACAGTTTCTTGAAAGCCTGAAATAACCGTTCAGAAGAAAGGGGTTATCATGAAGAAAAGATTCAGATATCTGCTTGCTGCAGCAGTACTTTCAGTGAGCCTTGCCGGCTGCTCATCAGCTGCCGGCGGATCATCCTATGCGGCCAATTCGGCGGCAGACAGTTACCCGGGGGAAACGGCTTACGGGATAGCCGATTACGAATACAAGACGGAGGAAGATGCGGCCATGCCCATGCCGGTCGCAGTGGATGAAGACGGCAGCGGGGCAGTGCTGAACCAGGATAAAATGGTTTACCGCGGATCCCTTTCGATTGAAACGCTTGAATATGCCGAAACAGTAAAAAACATCAAGGAGAGAATCCGCGCCTACAACGGGATCGTGGAAGCCGAGGAACAGTATGACAATGACCGTACGTGGTACAACAGCGGTGCCACCTACCGGGGCACCTGCTCGCTGCGCATGACGATCCGCATTCCGACGGAATCCTTTGAGGCCTTCCTGGATGATATGAGCGGCTCCGGCAAGGTGACCAGCCGGACCACCAACGTGGAAAACATCTCCCGCCGTTACAATGACAATGACACCGCCATTGCGGCACTGGAAAAACAGGAGGCGAGACTGCTGGAAATGATGGACAGGGCCGAAACCATCGAGGATATGATCATCATTGAACAGCGCCTGACCGAAGTGCAGACCGAACTGAACCAGAAGCGCAGCTACAAGAGTTCCATGGATACGGATGTCAATTACTCCACCGTCTATCTCGATGTCCGGGAAGTGCTGGAATACACCCCGACCCCGGAAGGGCAGCGGACTGGAACCTTCCTGTACCGCCTGCAGAATGCCTTCCGTTCGAGCTGGAACAGCTTCCTGTGGCTGCTGGAAAGCCTGCTGTTCCTGATCATCCACATCCTGCCGTGGCTGATCATCATCCTGCCGTGTGCTTGGCTGCTGCGCCGGTTCATCAGAAAGAATGATGCCCGGAAAACGGACAAGCCGGTACGGGAGCGCTCTTTCCCCCGGCGGCGTACAGTAAAGGAGCGGGAAGTACTGAAAGCAGAAGAACCGGAACCGAAGGACCAGGACAAGCCGGTGCTGTAGGAACCGATAATAAACAGCGGACAGCCATATGACTGTCCGCTGTTTTTTCTTCCGCCGGCTTTCCGTGACAAAGATTTTTGATAGACGTCTGCCTGACGGCAGGCATACAATTATATAAAAGAGGTGATCACATATGAAGATCGGAAAAGACTGCAGGCATTCAGGATAAATCATCACTGCACACAGGAAGAAATCGCCGCTGTGGCCGGGGTAAGCCGGCAGACAGTATCCAATTGGGAAACGGGCAGATCGCTTCCGGATATCATCAGTCTTTTAAAACTCAGCGAATACTACGGCATCAGTGTGGATGTCTTGATCGGGAAAGGAAAAGGATAAAACATATGACACGGAAAATCGTCGCAATCGGCGGCGGGGATAACGGATATATCAAATCTGACGGGACAAAATCAGCATATGAAACCGGTGCGATGGATCAGGAGATTATCCGGCTGACCGGGAAAGAACACCCCAACTATCTGCTGATCGCGCACTCCCAGCCGTACGAAAGACAGGAAAGTTACTTCGCGGTCATGAAGGCCATTTACGCGGATATGTACGGCTGCCCGTGCCGCACGCTGTACAGCCCGCAGCTGAACGAACCGGAAACAGTAAAGGAAATGATTGACTGGGCGGACATCATCTTTGAAGGCGGCGGCGATACCATGAATATGATCAGATTATGGCGGGAAACCGGCTTTGATGCAGTGCTGCGGCAGGCCTGGGAAGACGGCAAGGTCATGTGCGGGGTCTCGGCCGGCGGCAACTGCTGGTTTGAGGAGTGCAGCACGGACAGCCTGCGTATCCAGACCGGCAACTATGATCTGCCGCTGACATCATGTGACTGCCTCGGCTTCATGCCCGGCATGTTTGTGCCGCACTGTGATGAAGCAGGCCGGCAGGAATCCGTTAAGGACCTGCTGAAGGGCACCGGGCAGTTTGCCCTGCAGATGTCCAACTGCACGGCACTGGAGATCGTGGACGATGCCTGGCGGCTGATCACCACGGATGCCTCCGGCCACGGGATCGAGGCATACGGCCTCAGAACCCGGTGGGTAAATGATGAATACTGTGTTGAACAGCTTGACCGGTCCGCGGAATGGAAACCGCTGCCGCAGCTGCTGGCAAAATAAATGTTGCCTTTTGCATGTCTGACAGGTATAATCTTTACGCGAGTAGAAAATTGAATATCTGCTCCTTGCCAGAAATGGCCGTTTAGACCAGAAGGAGGTGTAAGACATGAGACATTATGAAGTCATGTACATCATCAATGCGTCCGTAGAGGAAGAAAAGCGCACTGCCCTGATCGAGAGCCTGGGCCAGATCATCACCAATGACGGTGGTAAGATCACCAAGACCGATGAATGGGGTATGCGCGATTTTGCGTACGAAATTGAACACATGACCAAGGGTTACTATGTAGTAGTTACCTTTGAAGCCGACAATGATACAGTCAGTGAATTTGACCGTCTGATGCGTATCAATCCGAACGTTGTCCGCTACATGATCATCAACAAAGATGAACAGCATGCTCAGGAGGGCAAGAAATGATCAACCGCGTTGTTCTGGTCGGGAGACTGACCAGGGATGTGGAAGTCCGCAAGACGCAGTCAGGAATCTCCGTGGCATCATTTACTGTTGCCTGTGACCGCCGGTTCTCTTCGCAGAACCAGCAGAACCAGCAGCAGTCAGCCGATTTCATCAGCTGTGTAGCCTGGCGCCAGACCGCCGATTTCCTGGGCAGCTATGCCCGCAAGGGAGCGTTGGTCGGGGTCGACGGCAGACTGCAGAGCCGCAGCTATGATGACCGGGACGGCAAGAAGGTCTATGTGACGGAAGTGGTATGCGACAGCGTGCAGCTGCTTGAATCACGGGCCCAGTCACAGGCCAGAAGCACAATGGAAGATCCGGGTGCCGCCGGCACCGGGTACGGCCAGGGTGGTTACGGCCAGCCGGCCTATGGTCAGAATTCCTACGGCCAGGGCAATGATGCGATCAGTCCGGACGATTTCAACACAGGTCCGAGCCTTGATATTTCAAGCGATGACCTGCCTTTCTAAAAGAGGAAAAGGAGAACATAAATGGCATTCAAGAAACAGAGAATGGGTGGCAGAAAAGTATGTTATTTCAAGAAGAATAACATTACCTATATTGATTACAAGGATACAGAACTGCTCAAGAAGTTCATTTCTGCCAACGGCAAGATCATTCCGCGCCGCGTTACAGGCACCAGTGCCAAGTATCAGCGCATGCTGGCAGTCGCCATCAAGCGGGCCCGGGAAATGGCTCTTCTGCCGTACGTCGCAGACTGACCCGAACGAAGGCTGTGCATGAAAGCACGGCCTTTTTCTTTTGTCTTCCGACTATGGTATAATACTTTCCAGCCGAAAGGTTTTTTCGGTATTTTTGATACGGTATGAACAACAACGTAAGAAAATTGACAGACGGGGCAATGATGTGCGCGATTGTCGGCGTCATGCTGCTGATCAACCGCCAGATGGCCGGTATGCTGGAAGAGCTTCTGCTGTTTATCTTCCCGCTGCCGATGGTCTTTTACAGCGCCAAATACGGCATGCGCAACAGCTGGATCGTGCTGGCGGCCATGGTGCTGCTGACTGTGATTGTGGCCACACCGCAGACCCTGTTTTATGTTGCGTCCGAGTCCATGATCGGCCTGATCTACGGTGCGGGTATCCATGACCGCAGGGATACCCGGACGCTGGTCTGGCTGACGATTGTGATTGCCATCGCCGTCAATATCATCAGCACGCTGATCTACGCGTCCTTTTTCGGATATGACCTGGTTGCGGAAATGACCGAGACGAAGGAAATTGTCACCCAGACCATGGGTGCAGCCGGCATGTCGATTCCGGCAACGATCAATATTGATGAGTTCATCAAGACATCCCTGGTGGTGGCCACGATTACTACCGGGGTCATGCAGGGTTATATCACGCATATGCTGTCCCGGCTCATGCTGAAGCGGATGCGCTTTGATGTTCCGCGGCCGACACCGGTGGCGTATTACTTCCCGCCGGTCTGGAGCGGGTACGTCGGCATTGCCTGCATGGCAGCCTATTATTATACGTCCACGAAACCGCTGGCTTCCCAGATGTGGCAGAATGTCTGCGCGGGAGCCGGCATGTGCGGAATGTTTTACCTGCTTGCCTACGGGGCAATCGCGGTTATAGTCTTCAGTGTGATCCGGAATCCGAAACGGCGGAAGATGCCGGTGTTCCTGGCAATCCTGATGGTTTTTGCCATGCCGCTGGTGCTGTCCCTGCTCGGCTTCCTGTACATCACAACAGATCTGCACCGCCGGGCGCTTGGAGGAACTGGGAATGCGTAAGAAACTGAACGAACTGCGCCGTCTGCTGGCTGTAGCGGTAATCATACAGGCCGGTCTGCTTGTCTTTTTCCGCACCGGATTAAACCGCAGCATCACGACGGCAGCGATCATCCTGATTGTCGAAGCCGTGCTTCTGTATTTCTCCACGGACCGCTTTGTCAGCCTGATTACGGATCATTCAACAGAGATTCAGGCTGTACTCGGAACGTCCGCTGAGGAAGCGTTCCTGTTCGGTGAAGTCGGCATGGTGCACTACGATGAGGAACATGTCATCACCTGGATGAGCGAGTTGTTTGAACAGCGCGGGATCAACCGGGTCGGCACAAAGGTGCTGGCCTGGCTGCCGGAAGTCGATGACCTGATCAACGGCCGTTCCGATATCGCCCAGGTGGACCTTGATGAGCGGACGTATCAGATTACCCGCAAGGAAGATGAGGCGGTGCTTTTCTTCCGGGATGTGACGGAAATGAACCGTTATCAGAAAGCATATGAGCAGGGCATGCCGGTTGTCGGCATGGCTTCGCTGGATAACTACGAGGAAAGCACCCAGTACGAGGATGAGACCGTTGTTTCGGCCATCAACGTGGCCGTGCGCAGCCCCCTGACCGAATACTGCAAGAATCACGGCATCATGGTCAAGCGGGTGAACAACTACCGGTATCTGCTGCTGCTGAACGAAAAGATCTTCAACGATCTGGCAGCCGACCGGTTCTCCATCCTGAATACTGTCCGCCGGGCAGCCCAGAAACAGGATGTTTCGATTACCCTGTCCATGGCTTTTGCCCGCG
Source organism: Solobacterium sp. (assembly GCA_017433125.1). GTDB lineage: Bacteria > Bacillota_I > Bacilli_A > Erysipelotrichales > Erysipelotrichaceae > Bulleidia. The sequence continues at coordinate 2,863 of JAFRHT010000039.1, read as the reverse complement.
GCACGGAAAACTATCAGGAACTCGATGACATGGTTACCAGGCTGATGGATCTGGCCCAGAGCCGCGGCGGTGACCAGGTGGCAGTGCAGGTTGCCGGTGAGGATGTCAAGTATTTCGGCGGGTCCTCCGAAGCGGCCGAAAAGCGCAGCCGGGTGCGGGTCCGCGTTATGGCCCACACGCTGCGGGAACTGATCAGCCGGTCCAGCAACGTCATTATCTGCGGTCACAAGGAGGCGGATTTTGACTGCATCGGTTCGGCTATCGGCATGGCCAAGGTGTGCCAGGCACTGCGCCGTCAGGCAGTGATCATCGCCCGTACCGGCGGTATCGAGGAAAAACTGGCGCAGGTCATGGAAGATCACAAGGAAGAACTGCGGCAGGAACTGACGTTTGTCACGGAAAGTGAAGCGCTGAACCAGCTGCAGGAAAATACCCTGGTGATCATGGTGGACCACCATAACGTAAGACAGTCAAACGGCGCCCGCGTTCTGGAACAGGCAAAGAACGTTGCCATCATCGACCATCACCGCCGCAGCAGCGAGATGGGTGTCAAACCGGTGCTCGTCTATATCGAAGCCGGGGCCAGCAGTGCCTGTGAACTGGTGACGGAACTGATCCCGTATATTTCCAACCGGGCAGAAATCACTGAACTTGAAGCGACGATCATGCTGGCCGGCATGACGGTTGACACCGGTCACTTCCGGGTGCGGACAGGGGCCCGTACCTATGACGCAGCCAGTACACTGCGCCGGTTCGGGGCTGATCCGCTGGCTGTCGATGAATATCTGAAGGACAGCTATGAACAGTTTGCCCAGAAGGCTGCGGTCATGAACATGAGTGAACAGATGGACCGCGGGATTGTTATTGCGCCGGTCCGGGACATGATCCTGTCCCGCAGCATGATGTCTCAGGCGGCTGACAGCCTGCTCGAGATCCAGGGTGTGGAGGCGGCCTTTGTGCTGGCCAACAACACCGATGGTGAAACGGCGATCAGCGCGCGTTCGGCCGGCCGGATCAACGTGCAGCGGATCATGGAGAAAATGCAGGGCGGCGGCCACATGACGGCCGCGGCGATGCAGCGTCCGCGCACGGATATTGAGGAAGTAAGAAAAGAACTGATTGATACAATCGAGGAATATTTCAGGGAGGTGCATCAGAATGAAGGTAATTCTGAAAAGTGATGTAAAGAAGGTAGGCCGCAAGGGCGAAGTGGTTGAAGTCGCCGACGGTTATGCAAGAAACTTTCTGATCGCAAGGGGACTGGCGGTCGCCACGACTGCCAAGAGCCTGGAAATCCTGGCCGAACAGAAAGAACAGGAACACGAAGAGGAAATGAAGCGCAAGGCAGAAGCGGAAGCGCTGGCGGAAAAGCTGAACGGCATGAAGTTTCAGTTTCTTGTGAATGCCAATGATGACGGCCGGGTCTTCGGCTCGGTTTCCACCAAGCAGATTGTGGAAGAACTGGCCAGACAGGGTATCCGCATCGACAAGCGGAAGATCCTGGATACAGATCCGATTGTTTCCCTGGGCGTGACCAAAGTCCGGGTGGAACTGTACAAGGGCGTAATCGGCATCGTCAACTGCGTGCTTAAGGGAAAGTAAGATGCCGGCCCGTGTGATGCCATCGGCCCCGGAAGCGGAAGCGAGTCTTCTGGGAACGATGATGGTCTATCCCAATGCGGCGAGAATCGCCATTGAGGAAGGCCTGAGTGAGGATGATTTTTACAGCGAAGCCAACCGGCGGGTTTTTCAGGCTGTCCAGAGTCTGTATCAGGAAGGCAGCCCGGTTGACCTGACCACGGTCTCCACCCGGCTGAATGATCTCGGCCAGCTGGAACATACCGGCGGACTGGGCTATCTGACAGCCCTGGCGGATGCCGCTGTAACCAGTGCCAATACCAAGAATTACGTCCGCATGATTCATGACAAGGCTGTCATCCGGAATCTGATTGAAGCAGCTGACCGGATTTCCGAGGAAGGCATGGAAGGCCAGCCGGACATCAATGAGTATCTGGACCGGGCGGAAAAAGCCATCCTGAATATTTCCCGCAGCCGGCGGACCAGTGAATTCCGGAATTCCCAGCAGCTGATGACGGAAGTACTCGGGAATATCCAGAAGATGTCAGACAACCACTCGGATATTACCGGGCTGAAGACCGGCTACCGGGACCTGGACCGGATTACCCACGGATTCCAGAAGGGCGACCTGATTATTCTGGCGGCCCGGCCGTCCATGGGCAAGACTGCGGTGGCGCTGAACCTGGCGCTGCACTCTGCACTGTATGAGCCGAAGAAGGCCGTGGCGATCTTCTCACTGGAAATGTCGGCCGAACAGCTGGCCATGCGTCTGCTCAGTGCCCATGCCAGGGTTCCCGGCGATAACCTGAAAACCGGGTATCTCAGCAATGAGCAGTGGAATAAGGTCAATGAGGCCGCGGCTGAACTGCGGATGCTTAATCTGTATATTGATGACACCCCCGGGGTGCATGTGCCGGAGATGTTCAGCAAGTGCCGCCGGCTGCAGGCGGAGCACGGTCTGTCGCTGATCCTGGTCGACTATATCCAGCTGATTACCGGATCTTCTGGCCGCGGCGACTACAGCCGTCAGCAGGAAGTATCCGATATATCCCGCAATCTGAAAGCCCTGGCGCGTGAACTCGATGTGCCGGTGATCGCACTCTCCCAGCTGAGCCGTAACGTGGAATCGCGTGAAGGCAAGAAACCGATGCTGTCGGATCTGCGTGAATCCGGTGCCATTGAGCAGGATGCCGACCTGGTCATGCTGCTGTACCGGGATGCCTACTACAACGAAGAAGCGAAGAAACTGGCGGATGAAACCGGTACGGAACTGCTGGAAATCAAT
>JAFRHT010000038.1 GCA_017433125.1 Solobacterium sp. | reverse complement strand
TAGCCGACCATTTCGAAGCCCTTGGCCATGCTGTCAAGGTCGTGGTTGCGGATCGCGCCTGAAGCCATTTCGTTGCCGTTGCAGACAAAGTCGTACTGGTAAGCCAGAATCGCTTCCGGATCGTCCTTGTGTGTTTCATAGGCTGTAATACCGCCGTGCGGCAGGCTGAACGGATTGTGGCAGAACTCGTATTTCTTCGCCTTGTCGTCATATTCGAACATCGGGAAGTCATTGATAATGCACAGTTCCAGTTTGTTCGGGTCAATCAGCCCGCACTTGCGGCCCAGTTCTGTCCGGATCTGGCCGGCATACTTCTGGGCGGTTTTCTTTGAACGGCTGGCAATGAAGAACATGACGGAATTCGGCTTCATGCCGAATGTTTCAATCAGGTCTTTCCGTTCGGTATCCGTCAGGAACTTGTCGATCGGGCCCTTGAGGGAACCGTCTTCCAGCAGGGTCAGGTAACCGATACCCGGCATGCCGATGGAAGAAGCGTATTCAACCACTTCGTTGAACCAGGAGTTCGAGTTCGTGCCGATGCCGTCCACAACAATGACCTTGACGACAGACTTCTTGAACGGGCGGAATTCCGTATCCTTCAGTACCTCGGACGCATCCTCAATAATCAGCGGGTTGCGCAGGTCCGGCTTGTCCGTGCCGTAGGTCTCCATCGCGTCGGTGTACTGGATGCGGCGGAACGGCCGCGGCGAGACTTCCTTGTCGGAGAAATGAGAGAAGACATCGTAGAAGATCTCTTCGCCGACAGCGAGCACATCGTCTTCTTCAACGAAGCTCATTTCCAGGTCCAGCTGATAGAATTCCAGCGTCCGGTCAGCCCGGGCGTCTTCATCACGGAAGCACGGGGCAATCTGGAAATACTTCTCCAGGCCGCCGACCATGAGCAGTTCCTTATAGATCTGCGGAGCCTGCGGCAGGGCGTAGAACCTGCCCGGGAACAGGCGGGACGGGACCACGAAGTCACGGGCGCCTTCCGGTGAGGAAGACGTCAGGATCGGGGTCTGTACTTCCGTAAAGCCCAGGTCATACATCTTGTTGCGCAGGAAGTGCAGCACTTCCGCCCGGAGCTGCAGGTTGTCCATGACCTTCTTATTGCGCAGGTCCAGATACCGGTACTTCAGCCGGACATCTTCCTTGGTGTTCTTGCTGGTGAGGATTTCAAACGGCAGTTCGTTCTTTGATTTGCCCAGGACTTCGAGCTCATCAACAAGCAGTTCGATTTCACCGGTATGCAGTTTGGTGTTGAATGTTTCTTCCGCCCGCTTGCGGATGGTCCCGGTTACCTTGACAACACTTTCCTTGGCGATGCCGCGGAACATATTGTCGTCATTGCTGACAACCTGGATTGTATCCGTATTGTCCCGCAGGTCGAGGAACAGGACACCGCCATGGTCCCGGATTGTAGCCACCCAGCCGGACAGGGTTACCCGCTGCCCTACCGAATTGATGTCCAGATCCTTGCACTGATGTGTGTGATAAATGTTCTTGTTCATGTTTTCCGCCTTCCTTTGCTGATATAAAAATACCCGTACATCCTGCATAAGGACGAATACGGGTATTCGTGGTGCCACCTTAATTTATTACTGCAAGCAGTAATCTCTTTTCTGCTCCTGACAAGAGCATAGCGGCAGATAACGGTCCGCATCCGGATCAGTCTACTGGGATCATGTCCGTTCGGTGATCAGCTCCAGGGTGTTCTTTCTCTTCCCGTCCGACACCGGTTCACACTGTACCCGGCTCACTGCGAAGGACACTGAAAGATACTTTTCCCTTTCAACGCATAATTAATTTACTATCTGCCTGCTTCTTTGTCAACGCGCCGCTGAAGACTATCCGCAGGGAATTTCAGGCAGGAAAAGCCTTCTTTTCATGATTGTTTTTATGGTCGCTATAAATTTTTATTATATAAAACGATGTGCTATCGCTTTATAAACTTCGAAGAATATTCACAAATATCCTGATTTCTTTCGATTTCAGGCGGTTTTCTGCAGTATTTCCCATAACTGCATAAATTTTATTTTGATATTTATCATAATCAATAATTATTGCCTGTCCTTTGTTCTGCTACGATGACCATAGGAAAAAGCTGACTTCATAATCAATCTGTACCGTCAGGCCGGGTCCGATGCGGAAGCAATTTTTTTATATAAAAGGAAGGAGAAGGCGTATGAACACAGAAAGCAGAAGCATATTTGAAGATATGCCCGTCATGCAGGCCATACTGAAACTGGCTGTGCCGACGGTAATCGGTCAGATTATTCTGGTCATTTACAATATGGCTGACACGTATTTCATCGGTCTGACCGGCAGTGACGCCAAGATTACCGCGGTTACCGTATGCATGCCCGCTTTCATGTTTCTGTCGGCCATCTCCAACCTGTTTGGGGTAGGCGGTTCGGCAGCCGTATCCCGGGCCCTGGGCCGGCAGAGAACCGGCCGTGCCGGCAACGCCTCCGCCTTTGCCCTGTACGGCTGTCTGGCTGTCACCCTGCTGTATTCACTGGGGGCCTGGCTGCTGATTGATCCGTTTGTGGATCTGCTCGGCGGCACTCACGCACTGGTTCATGCCAATGCGGTTGAATATCTGAAGATCACGGTTGTCATGGGCGGACTGTGCACATCGACGGCGGCGCTGCTCGGCCATCTGGTCCGGGCAGAAGGACGTTCCATGCACGCCAGCATCGGCATCATGATGGGCGGTATCCTGAACATCGCCCTGGATCCCCTGTTCATGTTTGTCATCCTGCCGCCGGGGAAAGAAACCATGGGCGCGGCGATTGCCACCGCCCTCTCCAATGCGCTCTCCTGTCTGTACTATGTCATTCTGCTGATCTGGCTACGGCACCGGCAGACGGCCCTGACCTTCCGTTTCGATGAAAACGCAATGCTGGAAGGAACATTCCGGGAGATTATCATGACCGGGCTGCCCGCCTGTCTGATGACCTTGTGCGAAAACATCTCCTATGCGGTGCTGGATCATCTCATGGCAGCGGAAGGCATGGCCTTCCAGGCCGGCATCGGTGTGGCCAAGAAAATCAACATGCTGGCCCACTGCATCGTCCGCGGCATGGCCCAGGGCGTATTGCCGCTGATCGCGTACAATTACGCCGCCAGAAATTACAGCCGCATGAAGAAAGTCATTCTCCATTCTTCACTCCTGTCGGTCGGACTGTCCGTTGTGACCATGGTTGGATTTATTCTCTTTGCGGACAATCTGGTCGCCATCTTCATCAATACCACCGGCGACTCGCTGATCTTCGGGGCAAAATTCCTGCAGATCCTGGCGGTCGGCTGTCCCTTCTCCGCTTTTGCCTATGCCATCATCTCCTTCTTCCAGGCGATCGGTCAGAATCTCAAGTCGTTCTGTCTGGCGGTACTGCGCAAGGGTGCCCTGGATATTCCCCTGATGTTCCTGATGAATATGCTCTGGCCGCGCTTCGGCATTGTCAGCGCGACCCCGATTGCGGACATAATCTGTTGTACAACTGCAGTGTATCTGTTCGTAACCTGTCTTAATCAATTGAAGAACTCGGAAAATCATACTAAACTGAAGCCAAGCAGTGCCTGAAGACGGCACGGAAGGAGCCGATCATATGCTTGATCCGAAAATCAAAACACTGCTGAAGGTTGTTGAAACCGGAAACTATACTCAGGCCGCCAAAGCATTGAACCTCACGCAGCCGGCTGTCAGCCAGCACATCAAGGCGCTGGAAACAGAACTGCATGTCAAGCTGTTCGAGCGGGCCGGCAACCATCTTGTTCTTACCAGAGAAGGCAACACTGTCGTGGACTATGCCCGGACAATGATGTCTCTGTACCGTAATCTGCAGAGCAATCTGGCGGATGAAGCCAGTGGTACACTGTCGCTCAATATCGGCATCACGCATACCATGGAAAGCAACCGCATCTCGGAAGTGTTCGCCAAATACGCCAGCGCCAACAGCGGTGTCTCCATCAAGCTGATCACCGGTACTCAGAACATCCTCAAAAACAGACTCAAGAACTACGAACTTGATTTTGCCATCATTGACGGCAAAGTGACTGATCCGCAGCTGCACAGCATGCAGCTGGACATGGACAGCCTGATGCTTGTGGCTGCCCCGAACCATCCGCTGACCAAGAAATCGATTGTAACAGTCAATGATATCAAGAAAGAGAAACTGATTCTGCGTCTGCCGGATTCCGGCACCAGAAATCTGTTCATCGCTTCCCTTGAAAGCCAGAACATGAGCATTGATGAATTTGATGTCATGCTCGCCATGGACAACGTGGCTACCATCAAGGATCTGATCCGCCATGGTTACGGCGTATCGGTCCTTGCCAAGAGTGCCTGCCAGGATGAACTCAAAAAGAAAAAACTGACTGCCCTGCCGATCGAAAACCTGAGCATGATCCGGGAGATCAACATCGTATATGGTGATAACTTCAAATATCCGGAACTGCTGCAGGAAATTGTAAGGATCTATAACGAAGACTGAAAATGGAGCTGAATGCTCCATTTTCCTTATCTGCCGAAGCAGGGGCGGTTTTTTCTGAACCGGTTCACCTTGAAAAACAGTGTTTCCTGACACGATAATAGCAATAACAGTACTGTATTATCGATTGATAGGAGAACGCATTTATGACTGTATTGATCATTGCCTTTCTGGCCAGTCTGATTCCAGCTGTCATCATCTATATCTGGCTCAGAGACCATATGTTCAGACACGATCAGGAATATACATCTTTCTGCCGGCGTTCCCTGCTTAAGGGCATGCTCAGTACATTCCTCGTGATACTGTTTTCGGGAACATTATCCCTGCTGGGCAATGCGGTCCTCTTCAGGGAATCCCGCGGTCTTCTCCATACGGCCTACCGGACATTTATCGTCCTGGCACTGGCGGAAGAAGCAGCCAAGTATATTACTTTCAGAAGGCTGTTGAAGAAAAGCGAAAGTCCGTACTCTGCCCTGGATATGATCAGCAGTATGATCCTGGTCGGGCTTGGCTTTGAAATCCTTGAGAGCGGTGTCTATGCCCTGACAACCAGTCCCGGACAGATGCTGGTCAGAGGCGTGACCGCCATGCATGCCGGATACGGCTTCATCATGGGCTATTTCATGGCCAAAAACCGGCTTACAGGAAAGAAGTCCCAGGCGGTCCTTGGCTTCATGATCCCGGCCCTGCTTCATGGTGCCTATGATTTCGGCTTGTCGGATGAATTTGCGCAGCTGGGTGACACAACGGCGATCCTGTCGGTAACGCTGGCTGCTTTCGCGCTCGTCACATTGATCTGGATGTTCCTGTTCACCAGGAAAGCCCGTACGAATCCGGTATATACAGATTGCCTGCCGGCGGAAGAACCGGCCGCGGATAACTGAAAAAAACGGCCAAATACCTGCTTATAAAAAAACCGCATGCCCGCGGTTTTTTGTTGAAAGTGCTCTTACTGCTCTTTCCGGTATTTTCCGTAATACATGAACCCGATCAGGGTCGACAGCAGGAATGCCGCAAACGACAGGATAAACGGCCGCATCGGTCCGGAAGCGTAGATCAGTCCGGCAAACAATGCCCCGAAGATGCCGCCCAGGGAATTCATTGACTGGTAGAATCCCATGACCTGGTTGGAAGTGGCTTCATCCGACCGGTCTGCGCTCATTGTCTGCAGCAGCGGCAGACGCAGCACCATCACACTGCTGTAAATAATGTAAACCGCAATAAACAGCATCTGGCTGCGGTTGATGAGTATGGATGCCGTCAGGCCTGTGCATACGGCAAGCACGTAGATAAACGACCGGTTGATATCCGTCTTCCTCTGCAGCCAGATACTGACAGTGCCGTTCAGCGCCAGGGTCAAGACAGCGATGACTGCCTTGAAGATCCCGTTGTAGGCAGAGGTCATGCCGTACTGGTCCTTGATGTAGTAATTGAAGCACTGTTCATAGGAATTCTGGCCGATTGCCGAAACTGCCGTAATCACGAAGATCATGGCCAGGGCCGGGGTCATGAATGTCCGGGCCGCCGCAAACGCCGCAAAAGGATTGACATCCCTGGCGGACAGCGCCTGCTCCGGTCTGGCCTTATGCGGCGTATCGTCCAGGCAGAGCACACCGTACAGAATCCCGCAGAGTGCCAGTACAATTACCTGGGCTGTAAACGCCGTGCCGACCGAGATCACACCCAGCATCCCGCCGACAAAGAACCCGGCTGCCCCGGCGACATTCTGAATGGTTGTCAGCCACACAAGGTCCCTGCCCCGGTCTTCCGACAGATTGATGACATAGTTCGCCATGGCTGTGTATACACCGCCGGTAAAGATACCGGCAAACATCCGGCCGCCGACGATCTGTACTTCACTCATAGCCGCGCCGAAGATAATCTGGCCGACCGCATATCCGAGGCTGCAGATCAGCATGATCCGCCGGGTCGGCACATAACTGCACAGTTTTCCCCAGAATGGGGAGAACAGGAAGTTCATGGTCATCATCGCTGCCAGGGCAACACCGAACATGGAGCTGTCAAGATTTCTTTCAACGATCAGGGTCGGAGTAACCGGATGGGCAAAACTCGCCGCCATATTGAAGAAGAACAAGATCACAAAAAATGTGAACAGTCTGTTTTTTCTCATACACATTATTTTACTTCATTCAGAACGCATGAAAAGAATGAATGCTCTTTCTTTACCGTATTGATATCACTTCTATGTCCTCGTGACTGCCGTCAGTGTTTATAAAAAAGGAGCGGTGTGAGCGATCCTGATAAAGAAGCATAAGCCAGGAAGACACACAACAGGCTGGAATTTGAAAAAACAAATATTACACGAGAAACCCGTCCAGCATCCATGATACCTCGGACGGTTTTTCTTTGCATCCGTTAATAAACCAG
>JAFRHT010000037.1 GCA_017433125.1 Solobacterium sp. | reverse complement strand
GCCTTCTCTACCTCTTCCGGTATGCCCAGATCCGTCTTTGTCACACACAGCAGCGGCTCCACTCCGGCATGCACAATCAGAAAACTGAGCCGGTCCACCAGGGCCGTGGAAAAATCCGGATCCCTGACACTCATGACGATGATGGCCTGATCCACATTGGCCACAGCCGGACGGATCAGCCGGTTGCGCCGGGGCAGGATCTTCTGAATGGCCCAGCGGCCGTCAATCTGCTCGATTTCCACCTCATCCCCGGCCAGCGGCACGGTCTGCAGGCGCACTTTTCCCATGACCAGGGCATCGAGACGCTCGCCGGCATCCGTCAGCACCTGATAGTTTTTGGATATGATTTTTACGATTCTGGCCTTCATTTCTTCTTGTTGTCAATAAAAGAATAATGTGATGTAGTTGTCTTCACGCTGGGTGTATTCACTGCCCATTTCAGGATCAGACTTGATGACAATACCAAACTGCAGATTGTCGATCTGTTCCTGCGGCAGGGAGCTGTAATCCAGGTTGCTGGTCAGGACGCGCACACCCATGCCTTCCAGCAGGGCTGATGCCTCATCCACTGCCATGCCTTCAATATTGCCCGGGATGACAATGGTCGGATAACTGGCATAGACCAGCCGCATTTCTGTCTTCGTTTCCGGGTTGTACGGCATATTGGGCTCCAGAAGCTCCTGGGCAATGATTTCACCCGGCTGGGCTGTATCACTGTCCTGCTCGGCCACAGTCAGCACAATATTCCGGTATTTATCCCGGTTCTCCGCACTCGGATTGGAGATCATTTCCCGCACAGTGCCGATATTCATGCCGACAAAGTTGTCAGCCAGGGCATAGACACCGCTGGAGACTGTAACCGTGATCCTTGACCCTGTTTCAATTTCCGTGCCGATTTCCGGATCGACTGCGATGATATGCCCCTTCTCGGTGCTTTCAGTCAGCGTATAGGTCACATTGGAGGTATCCAGGACAAGGTTGTTTTCTGTACAGACTTCCTTTGCTTCCGTCAGCGTCATGCCGATGATATCCGGCACCATGATCGCTTCAACCCGCGGGGAAAGAATACCGCTCAGGCTGAGGGCAAAGTAGATACCGCTGACTGCCAGCAGGCTGAGCAGCAGGATCAGCACGCCGAGGGCAATCCTGTTCAGCAGCCGTTTCTTCGGCTTTTTCTGCACGGCCGGACGGACAACCTTCTGCTGGGTGGTTGCTTCATGCTGTTTTTTCTGCCGGCCGGTATTGGCAATAATACGGTTATCGTTGACGACCGGCATGGCATGCGTCTGTTCCGGAGCGGCCGGGCGGCGTTCCTTCGGGGCCGGCTTCAGCACCAGTTTTTCCTGGTTGAGGTTTTCCGGCAGCAGGCAGACCCGCAGATCATTCAGCATTTCCTGGCAGGACTGGTAACGCTGACCCCTGTCTTTGGACGTTGCCTTCGTGATGATATTGGCTACTGACATCGGAATGGTCGGATTGATTTTCTGGCAGTCCGGCAGTTCGTTGCGCATCTGCATCAGGGCAACCTGAACGGCGTTCTCCGCATTAAACGGCACATCTCCGGTCAGCATTTCATACAGCACAATGCCCAGCGCATAGATATCGCTCTGGACTGTTGCCGGTTCGCCCCGGGCCAGTTCCGGTGCCAGGTAGTGCACGGAGCCCATGACATTGTTGGCCTGCGTCAGCTGCATGCTGCCCTTTGCCAGGGCGATGCCGAAGTCGAGGATCTTAATGGAACCATCTGATTTGACGATGACATTCTGCGGCTTGATATCCCGGTGGATGATCCCCCGCCGGTGTGCTTCCGCAGTTGCCGAAACCAGCTGCTTGGCAATATCCACAGCCTCTTCCTTCAGCAGGGCCCCACGGTCCCGGATGACCTGCTTCAGAGTCTTGCCGGGCACATATTCCATGACTATATAATGATGTCCTTTGTATTCACCGACATCATAGATTTCCACGATATTGGGATGCGAAAGCGCCGTGGCCGCCTGGGCTTCCCGCTCAAAGCGCAGCACAGATACCGCATCAGTGCACAGTTCGCTACGCAGAATCTTGATGGCCACATGCCGGTTAAGGATTGTATCAACCGCCAGGAAAACATCCGCCATGCCGCCCTGGCCGATATGCTGGAAGACTTCATACCGATTTGCAATCATGTTGTTGCTCATACTGCATTCTCTCCTTCCAGATCAATCAGAATCACCGTGATATTGTCGAAGCCGCCGGCATCCAGGGCCGCCTTGATCAGTCTGCGGACCTTCAGGGCCGGGTCCCGGCCTTTGGTCATGACGATTTTGGCGATGCTCTTCTCATCAACATAGCCGTGCAGACCATCGCTGCAGATCAGATATCCCTGCACCGGTTCGGGATGTGTGTCAATATCGCTGCGTACACTCTCCCAGACCCCCAGGGCATTGGTCAGGACATTTTTGCGGGGATAATTCTCGGCTTCCTTGCGGGTGATTTCCCCGTGCATGATCATGTCCTGCACCAGCGTATGGTCAATCGTCAGCTGCTTCAGGCCGGTGTCTTTCTGCCAGGAATAGGCCCGGCTGTCCCCGATATTGACAACAAAGGTGCCCACCGATGCCTTCAGAACCCCGCACATGGTCGTGCCCATGCCGCGCAGTTCTTCCTGGTCCTTGCTGCGCTGGAAGATCCGCCGGTTGATTTCCGAGATATTGATCCGCAACCAGTACTTGGCATCACTGGCCGACTCAAACCCGGCATGTTCCGCAAACAGTTCGGAAAAATAATTCACGGTCATACGGCTGGCAATATCCCCGCCGCGGCCGCCGCCGATGCCATCACATACAATGGCAAAAACATCACCGTTCCGGTTGGTCGCGATGACGTAGTTATCCTGATTGCTTTTACGCAGTTTCCCGCGGTCGGTAGTCCCGCAGTATTTCATTAATTCTGTCTGTTCCTTTCATGCTTTGCCCGCAGCTGTCCGCAGGCTGCATCGATGTCTTCCCCGTGACGGGTCCGCAGCGTTGCCTTGACGCCGTTTTTCATCAGCACATCATAGAAATGCAGTGCTGTCCTGTCATCGGTGGAATGGTAGCCATTCTCGTCAACTTCGTTGTAGGGAATCAGATTTACATAGGCATTCATGCCGCGGACGAGATCCGCAAGCATCTTTGCCTGATCATCGGCATCATTGACACCCTTGAGAAGGATGTATTCGAACGTCAGCCGGCGGTGGTTCTCCTCGCTGTACTGATGCAGGGCCTGCATCAGTTCTGCCAGCGGATACGCCCGGTTGACCGGCATGAGCCTGGTCCGCAGTTCATCTGTCGGGGCATGCAGGGAAATGGCCAGATTGTACTGGACATGTTCCGCCGCGAAAGCCCGGATTTTCGGAATGATGCCGCAGGTTGATATTGTAATGTGGCGGGCGCCGATGCCTAGCCCGTGGTCACTGTTGATCACCCGGCAGAAATCCATGACATTGTCATAATTATCAAACGGTTCGCCGGTGCCCATGACCACGACGTTGTCCACCCGCTTGCCTTCTGCTGCCAGTTCCTTCTGGATGTACATGATCTGGCCGACAATCTCACCAGCCGTCAGATCCCGCTGTTTCTTCAGCAGGCCGGACGCGCAGAATGTACAGCCCATGCTGCAGCCGACCTGGGTTGTCACACAGACGCTTTCACCGAAACTGAAATGCATCAGCACAGACTCAATGGTACTGCCGTCCTGCAGTTCAAAAAGATATTTGGCTGTCAGGTCCCTGGCAATCTGCTTTTCGGCCAGGGTAACCGGCATGAGGCAGTATTCGTTTTTCAGTTCACTGATCAGGGCGGCCGGCAGGTCTGTCATCTCATCAAAGGAAGAGACCTGTTTCCGGTACAGCCAGGCATACAGCTGTTTTGCCCGGTAGGACTTCTGGCCTTTATCCGCCAACATTTCCTCCATCTGTTTCAGGGTAAGATCATATATTGTCCGCATGGTCTATATTCTATCACACTCCGGCTATGAATTCCTTGTCAATTGCGCCATGTAGAACCCGTCACTGTCCAGTTCCTGCGGCAGACAGGTCTTCTCCTTATTCAGGACAAATCCGGGATGCCGCTGCAGAAAAGAGCGGACCTGGTTTTCGTTCTCCTTGCGGTTCAGGGTACAGGTGCTGTAGACCAGGATCCCACCCGGCCGTACATAGTCCGCGCTGCAGTCAAGAATCCGCTGCTGCAGACGGATCAGTTCATCAATGCTCTCCGGCGTGACATGCAGACGGATTTCCGGCTTATGGCGAAGATCCCCGAGTCCCGAGCACGGTGCATCAGCCAGCACCCGGTCAAAACCTTCCCGCTGCCATTCCGGGACCGGTACGGAGGCATCCTGTACAGTGGTCCGGCAGATGCCCACACCGGTTTTTTCCATCAGCTGTTCAATCAGTTTCACCCGGCCGGGATTGACATCGTTGGCAGTCAGCTCTCCCTGATTCTCCATCAGTACTGCAATCTGCTGGGTTTTTGTCCCTGGGGCGGCGCAGAGATCCAATACATTCATACCGGGTTTTACATCCAGGAAATACGGAATCAGCTGGGCTGCCCGGTCCTGGATGATTACCTGTCCGTCCCTGAACCACGGGGTCCGGCTCAATACGCCGCTGTAACGGAAACAGTCATTTTCCAGCATTGTAACTTCAGGATGCTCCTGTAATTCCTGCGGGCTGATCCGCAGCCGGTTGATCCGTCCGTAAACCCCTGCGCTGGTCTGGTCATGGGCCGCGATGGCAAGCGCGTCCGCTTCGCCATAGTGGGCTGCCCAGAGCCGCAGCAGCCATTCCGGATGACTTGTTTCCAGCGCCGCTTTCTTCAGCGGATCCCCATCCGGGGCCGGGCGGACACCGTTGCGTTCCACCTGGCGCAGGATGGCATTGACAAACTTCCGGTCCCGCTCCGCCGCCAGTTCCACGGCTTCGCTGAGTACGGCATAGGCCGGGATCTTCTGCAGATACAGCAGCTGGAATACGCTCATGTCCAACAGCACCGCCGTCTGCGGCCGCACCTTCTTTTCCGCATAGCAGCGCCACTGGTATTCCAGCCAGAGATAATTGCGCAGGGTCCCGTAAACCAGCGCTGATACAAGCGCCTGGTCAGCCTGGGACAGATCATTTGCCCGGCGCAGGATCAGGTTGGCATATCCGTTCTGATGGATGACCCTGTACAGAGCATCCAGGGCAATTTTTCTGGGATTGTTCATCAGTCTAATGTCATCGGATTGACATCAACGCGGACATGCTTCGGACTGACCTGCGGGTCTTCCAGGGCCCGCCGGACATCTCTGCGCATGACGTCAAGATCCTTTCCTTTCAACAGAATCCGGCTGCGGAACCGATCCTGTATTTTCAGCAGGGCAATCACCCCGATTGTTTTGTATGCCTCATTCTGCAGGTGCCCTTTCAGGATGCCGGCAGTCTCATCCGCTTCCTTCTGACTGCGGCCGATTACCGTCAGGGAAATCATATATGTATACGGCGGATACTGGCCGGCATGGCGAAAGCGCATCTCATTGACGAAGAACGCCTCATAGTTCTGCTGTACGGCACACTGCACGGCATAATGATCCGGGTCATAAACCTGCAGGACCACCCGGCCGGCATCTTCCGAACGGCCGCTGCGGCCGCTGGCCTGCATGAGCAGGTCAAATGTTGTTTCGCAGCTGCGGTAATCCGTCCGGCTCAGGCCTTCATCCCCGTTGATGATGCCGACCAGGGTGACATCCGGATAATCCAGTCCCTTGGCGATCATCTGGGTACCCAGCAGGATATCTGCTTCTTTCCGGCCAAACCGTTCCAGAATCTTCTGATGGCTGTTTTTGACTGCAGTGGTGTCAGCGTCCATGCGCAGGATCCGGGCTTCCGGGAAGCATTCCTGCACATCCTGTTCAAGCCGCTGGGTGCCGAATCCGTAAGATGAATACCCGGCTGTCTGGCCGCAGGACGGACAGTATTTCGGCAGCCGCATGACCGTACCGCAGGCATGGCACTTCATGATTTTTTCATCACGGTGATAGCTCATGGCCAGATCACAGTGCGGGCATACAATGACTTCCTGGCAGTTGCGGCAGCGCATCTGGGTGCTGTAGCCGCGCCGGTTCAGCAGCAGGATAATCTGCTTTCTGCGGGCCAGAGCCTCCTGCATGCGCTCTTTCAGCGTCTTTGTGAGAATATACGAATCCCCTTTCTGCAGGGCCTCTTTCAGGGGAACCACTTCAATTTCCGGCATGGTCCGGTTGACCCGTTCCTGCAGGTGCACCAGGTGATATACCCTGCGGATCCCGCGGGCATAGCTTTCCAGCGATGGTGTGGCACTGCCCAGGATCACCTTGCAGCCATGGTAACGGCCCCGCCAGACAGCCACGTCCCGGCAGTGATAGGCAGGCTGATTCTCCTGTTTATAGGAGGAATCGTGTTCTTCATCCAGCACGATCAGCCCGAGATCCCTGAACGGCAGGAAAACCGCGCTGCGGGTGCCGACGACAATCGCAGCCCGGCCGGTTTTCACCTTGCGGTACTGTTCGTATTTTTCCTGTGCATTCAGGGCGGAATGATAAATTGCCAGGTCCATGCCGAACCGGTTTCTCACCCGTTCGATCATCTGCGGGGTCAGCCCGATTTCCGGCACCAGGATCAGTACCTGCCGGCCGGCTTTGAGAGCCTTTTCAGCCATCTGCAGATAGATCTCCGTTTTGCCGGAACCGGTCACACCATGCAGCAGGAAAACCGGATCATCACTGGTTTCGATTTCCTTCATGGCCGCAGTCTGCACATCGTTCAGAGCCAGGGAATCCGAGGTTTCCTCCATTGCCAGTGAAACAGCTTCCCGTTCCCTGCTTTCCAGTACGGCAGCCCCCTTTTCGATCAGCTGGCGGGCCTGGTTTGGGAAGACTTTGCGCAGTTCGGCATAGCGCAGCGGCTGATGATCCCTGACATAAAGATATGCTTCCAGCTGTTTCGGGGTCAGGGACACTTCCGTTTCGCTGATCCGGACCCAATTCTCCTTCACTGCGCTTTCCCGGCCGGACTGTGGTTTGACCTTTCCCGGCAGCATCGCCTGGAAGCAGGCTATCCGCGGTGACAGGGTCGTATCAGCCATCCACATGGCCAGATCATGCAGTTCTTCCGTCAGCAGCGGTTCTTTGTCCAGAACATCATCAATATATTTCAAGGCATAGCCGTAACGCTGTTTCAGAGCCGCCTCATCCGCATCCGCTGGTTCGCTGCTTTCCACGAAACCGATCAGTCTGCGCCCGTTGAAATCAACCTGCACCCGGATACCGGGCGCAAGTTCCCTTTCATACAGATAACTGAATGTCTGATCCAGTCCCCGGACAGGATGCTCGATCCACAGATTAACGATATACATGACGTCATTATTCTACCGTAAATTGTTTTTCCCTGCACTTGTTTGCCATATAATGAATATTGTCTAAAGGAGAACAGTATATGAAACAGTATCGACTCGGATTCATCGGCTGCGGTCACATGGGCATGTCCATCGCCAGAGGTGCCCTTAACCGCGGTTTGCTGAAAGCAGAAGAAATTGCCGTATTTGATCCTTCGGAAACCATCAGGAAGAACTGTGCGGAACTCGGTTTTGCGGTCTGCGGCAGCGAAGCGGAACTGGCTGAAGCAGCCCATGTTGTCCTGCTGGCTGTCACCCCGCAGGTCGTTGACAGTGTCCTGCCGAAACTCAACGGCCTTGACATTGACTGCCTGCTGTCCATCGTCGCCGCCCTGTCCATGCAGCACATCCGCGACCTGGCCGGTGACATTCCGGTGATCCGGGTCATGCCGAATACACCCCTGATGGTCTCGTGCGGGGCAACGGCACTGTGCCATACAGATGATGTGCCCGCGGAGGATCTTGCTTTTGTGCGCTCCATGTTTGAAGCCCTCGGGGTAGTCCGCGATATTCCGGAAAACCAGATGAACAACATCATTGCCGTGCACGGCAGCACTCCTGCCTACTTCTATTATTTCCTCAACAGCATCCTGAAGGATGTCATCCGCCGCGGTGTGGATCCGGAAACTGCCAGGACCCTGCTGGTGCAGACCATGATCGGTTCCGGCAGACTGCTGGAAGCCGAGCCGGACAAACCGCTCGAGGACTTTGTCGCTTCTGTCTGCTCCAAGGGCGGCACCACCATCGAAGCCATCCGGGTATTTGAAGCCGAGGATCTCGACAGCATGGTCGAACGGGCAGATGAAAAATGCATCAACCGGGCCATTGAATTAAGCAAATAAAAATACAGCCTTCCCTGACCGGGAAGGCTTTTTTCGTTTATTCAGGCGGCGATGAGGCACATGCCCAGGGAGATTCCGCCGATCAGGGCCAGCAGCACCAGCACCCAGGTCACCGAAGCCTGCACGGACTGCTGATGTACCCGGAAAAACGGATACGGACCGTCCACTTTCCGGATATAGTTCAGATACAGCATGATCAGCCCGTACAGCAGCGTCAGGGCCATGGACGGAATCACCATGTTCGTACCGGCATGCGGTTCAAACATAACATAGGACAGAACGCAGAGGATCGGACAGAGCACATGATGATACAGGCCGTTACCCTCGAGAAGCAGGTCTTTCGGATCCCCGCCCATGGGAATCAGTACGCCGATCGTCACAAGGAATGTCATGACCAGTCCGCAGGTTGCCAGATACCGTACGGCAGTGACCCAGGCCGCCGGGGAAAACAGCACAAACAGCAGGCTGGACAGGGCACACAGCATATTGGAAAGCTGAGTATAGAAAACAAAGTTTCCCCACCTCCGGGCCCGGAAACTGATGGAAAGACCCACGCCCTCCAGAAACAGCAGAATGATATTCAATGTCAGTGCCATCGCTTTGCCCTTATACTTTCTTCCGGCAGCGGCTATTACTGGTTGTTGCGGGCATACTGCGCCTGCAGGCGCTCATAGAAATGCGGATTTTCTTCCCCATACTGGGTCTGGCACTCATCCAGGGCAATCCTATAGAGATCAACATTGATATGGTCGGTGATGTCGATCCCGGCCGCGTCCCTGTCCAGCAGGCCAAGCCGGCCCATATACTTCCAGGCCCGCTCCACAGCACTCTTCATCGGATCCACGTTCAGATCACAGTGGGGATTGTCCAGATAGGCCCGTACATATTCTTCTTGCTCACCAAGCAGGTCCATTGTCAGACGTACGGTTTCCTCATGATGCGTATCGTAATACGCCATAGCCCGGATCCAGCCCTTCAGCAGGGCAATGACCGTATTGGGGTTCGCATTGACCCAGGAAGTCAGCGCTTCTGCCCGGCAGCATGAATACTGCGGCAGGACATCGCTCGCATACGTCAGAATCTTGAGATCCGGATTGCTGATGATCGCGTAGTTCAGCGACGTCCCGACCAGGCCGAAATCCGCCTCCCCGCTCTCGACGGCCCTGATGCGGTCTTCCTGGTCAGCCGGATTCAGCCATGTGATGTCTTCCAGCGGATGATATCCCATATCCAGCAGCGGGCCGGTAATGGCGAAAAGATTCGGTTCACAGGCCATCGTACTGCCGATCAGGTCTTCGATGCCGTTCCACTCTGTTTCTGCTCTGGCAAAAATCGGCATACAGCCGGTCAGCATATAGCCGCCGAAAACAGTCAGATCCAGACCTTTGGATATATACTCAAGCGGCAGGTTGGTACCGGAATTGGCCGCAATGTCAATCCGCCCGTCCCGGATTCCTTCAAAAACTTCTGTGTCGTTGGCAACCGGGACGAATTCCACGGTAATGCCTTCATCCGCAAAATACCCTTGTTCAATGGCGATGGATGTGAAAATATGGCCGTTTGAGCCCAGTGCCTGCCTCACCACCGTTGTCTCGGGAACCCGGACCGGTTTATCGGCCTGGTTTTCCTTTCTTCCGGAAGAACAGGCCGTCAGCAGGATACAGCCGAGCACCGCAACGATTCTGCCGCGTTTCATTTTTTCTTTTCCTCCTGTTCGGCAAGGAAATCCGCCATGGTTTTCTTCGGTGACGGATCCAGGTTGGACAGTGTCACGTTGTTGAACGGAACATTGATGCCATTGCGGTAGAAAATCTGCAGGACTTCCCTGTTCAGGTAGCGGTTCATACCCCGGACATCCTCTTCCCGGCAGCGTGCGATAACCCGCAGGGAAACCCCGCTCGCACCGAGTTCGGATACGCCGAGATATGTCGGACCATCAAGAATCTTCGGATTGTTTTCTTTCAGGGCTGGCAGGTCACGGGCAAGCACAGCTTCCACATAATCGATATCCTGACCGTATTCGATACTGATCGTCGTCATTGCGACGGATGTCTCCTTTGTCATATTGAGAACACCGGAAATCTCACTGTTGTTGAAGATCTTGATATTGCCGTCCATGCCCATGATTTTTGTTGTCCGCAGGCCAATGTCCAGTACGGTTCCGCGGAATTCCTTGATCGTCACAATATCACCGACCCGGAACTCCCCTTCAAAGACGATGAAGATGCCCGCAATGATATCCTGTATCAGGCTCTGTGCGCCAAGACCAATAACCAGGGACAGAATACCGACACTGGCCAGCAGGCCGCCGGCATCAAGACCGACCAGATACAGACAGTAGAACAGTGCCCCGATCGTTCCGCCATATTTCAGGATGGACAGCAGCAGGTGGCCCAGGGTCTCACTTCTGGCCCCGAACATTGAGGAAATGATATTGACCGGAATCCGGCATACAGCAACCAGAATAACCGTCGACATCAGTACGAGGGCACAGGCACTCAATGCAAACACATTCCAGCCCTTGGTCCATGAGCCGCCCAGAATGTACCGCAGCACAGAACTCTCGTGAAACTGTGAAGGAATCACAAACGCGATCAGCAGGGTATAAATGATCATCGCCATAATGATGAATTTGGATATGTCTATCAGTTTCTGTTCCGGTGCCTTTTCACTCCATGGAACATGCCGGTTGTCCCAGCGGGCAGCCGCATTGGTCGTGGACGTCTGCCGGCCGGACGGCAGGATAATGTTGAAGATTGACGCATTCAGACCTCGTTCCGCTTCTTCCTCGCTGATGACCTGATACAGCATTTCTTCTTCCTTGTTTGTCAGGGTTACTGTCAGGGAGAGGAAAAGGATCAGGATAAAGCAGACGACAGCTGTCATCAGAGAGATCGGCACCCTGGTTGTATACATCGTACTCTTCGGTATAAACGTAGCGATGAAATAATCATCCAAATACCGGAAATACTGGAAATACGAAATTCCGTCAATTCTTGTGAAACCATAGTAATCCAGACCGCTGAAGGCATTATCCGGAATTCCGAGTTCCGCTGCCGGCCGGCCGATACTGGCCGCCATCGGTGAATAGACGCAGAGGTGATCACTGCTGGTGTCAAACATCACAATGCCGCCGCCGCTGAGCATGCTGGTGGTCAGCACCCATTCCGCGCTGGTCGGTTCCAGCAGCCGGTCAGACAGGCTCTCGCTCATCTCAATCTGGAGCAGTGACCTGTGCTCAGTAATGCCGTCTCCGGTCATTGTCCCGGTAAGACCGCTCGTGGCTGCAGACTGTTCAAATGCCGATCTTGACACATAATGGGTCCCGCCGTCTTCATCCTTCATGGTATAGTAGCGCATCGCCGTTCCGATAAACTGGGAATCCTCCCCGAGATCATTCGTCTGGCGGGCCTGAATATAGTCGTCGGTCCGGCCGTCCAGAACTGCCAGGAACGGATAAGACTGTGCTTCGGTATCATGGCTGAGCGTGAAGAACCAGTTGCCGGTGTTGGTTGCGATCGTCCGGCCGTCTTCATCAAATATATATATTGAATCAATGCTGTTGTTATCACACAGCTTCTGCAGCATCGCCGAATGATCCACGGACTGCAGGCGGTTGCCTTCATCATCCGTCAGGAAGACCCGGTTTCCGTAATCATCATAAATACTGTAGTACCGGCCGGTCTGTTCATTCAGAATATCCGGCATTTCTTCAACAACAAAGGAAAGCAGCCTGGCTGTGGAAAGGAAATGCTCGTCATTGTATTTGCTGAGCGCTTCCCGGTTTTCTATGCTCTCTTCATATCTGCCGGTGACTTCCTGCAGGGCTGCCGCCGATTTCTCCACCCCCTGCGTCACTTCCAGCAGAGTTTGTGTATAGTACGATATGCCATACATGATCATGATGCTGACCAGCATCAGCGGGAATACCTTACGGAAAACAGACTTGTCAAAATAAATCGGGTTGTCGGAATCCTTCCGCAGAACTACCCTGTCGGTTGCCACGGCGTGCCGGACAAAGTCATTGCGGACGATAACGGCATATGCCAGAGACACCATCATTACGATATGAAAGCCCATGATGGTCCAGAACAGCACAAACCTGTCATCCGCCACAATTCTGTCTGTCCTTGCCGTGGCGCAGATTACAGCCTGGTCATTGAAGATCCGGGAAACACAGTAATACTCCTGTCCCTGGATTGTTTCAACACCGCTGTAGCCGTCAGACAGCGCATTTCTGGACAGACCGCACTGCAGGGCATTCCGCCCGGTCAGCATATCCTCACCGTTATTGAAATACAGGAACAGGCTGTTGGATTTGTTAACCGCAAACAGGAAGCCGTCATTAATTACAGCTGTCCGCCGCAGCACGGCAGACACATCCCGCAGCGTGCCGGTCTGCTCATCCAGCACAGAGGAATCCAACCCGATAACCAGGGCATATTCTTCATTCCAGAAATAATACGGCCGGGAATAGAACCAGAACGTTCCGAACCTGTTCTTGACCTGAACCGGCTGAACCGTACCATCGGCTTTATTGGTATAATTCAGCAGGCTGTTGATGTTCTCCTGGGTCAGGATACCCGTCACCGCCGGATTGATCCTGAAATTCTCCCGGTCCGGACTGATCATGATACGTCCGTCTCTGGCCAGGACAAACAGGTAATCTACCCCTGCCCGTTCAGCCGCTTCCTGCATGATCTGGGCCCGGATGTCATCGTCAGTTGTTACCATCGCTTCGGAGAGACCGCCGGACAGCACCAGTTCGATATCGTTCAGAATCTGCTGGCTGCCCTGATGATAAATTTCTTCCAGTCCTTCCGCGCTGTCCTCGTTGCGCTGCAGGGTTGTCAGCGCCTCGTTCAGCGCCAGCTGGCTGTTCTCGTTCTGCCGCCGGATGGATGCCTGCGTCTGCATACGGCGCAGCAGGGCGCCGATCAGCAGCGCGCCAAGCACAATCAAAATCACATTGAACGCTACTTTGGCAAAGAAGTATGAATTGGCTTTTTTACGCATCTCCGGGGTATGGGGTGCATTTCTCTCTTCCGTCATATTACTCCATTCAAAAAAGTATCTGAATTTTCAGGTTATTTCTATAATACACAAAGAAACCGCTTCAGATAAATATCATTTTCCACAGAGGGATATCTTTTTTTTCAGTAAAAAAACCCCGGACCAGAACTGTCCGGGGACTGTATACAGCATGGTGGAGGCTACAGGACTCGAACCTGCGACATCACCCCTGTGAAGGGTGCGCTCTCCCAACTGAGCTAAGCCTCCGTACCATGTATTTTACCATTATACGGATTTTTTTCAAACAATTAATCCGGGCCAAAAAGAAAATGCCCGGCGGCATTTTCTTTTTTTGCAGGCTTATCCGACTGAGCCGGTCATATCCAGCTTCAGCAGCTGGTTCAGCTCAACGGCATATTCCATCGGCAGCTCGCGGGTAAACGGCTCCAGGAAGCCGAGAACGATCATCTCGGTAGCCTGGGCTTCCGTCAGACCGCGGCTCATCAGATAGAACAGTTCCTCTTCCGAAATCTTGGAGACCTTGGCTTCGTGTTCGATGGTCGAGGTGTTGTTTGCGCCGACATTGGTCGGGATTGTATCACTGCGGGACAGATCATCCAGAATCAGTGTGTCACACTCGATTTTTGCCTTGGCGAAGTCCGCCTTCGGACCCAGATAGATCTCATCCCGGAAGTTGGCTTCCCCGCCCTTGCGGGAAACAGACTTCGAAATAATCGTTGAACTGGTGTGCGGGGCCAGATGGATCATCTTGGCACCGGTGTCCTGGATCTGATCTTTGCCGGCCACGGCGATCGTGATGCACATGCCACGGGCATATTCCCCGTTCAGGATACAGGCCGGATACTTCATGGTCATGCGCGAACCGATGTTGCCGTCCACCCATTCCATGATGCCGCCGGCTTCCACCTTGGCCCGCTTGGTTGTCAGGTTGAGGATATTCGTGGACCAGTTCTGCACGGTGGAGTAACGGGCCCGGCCGTTCTTCTCGACAAAGATTTCAACGACAGCCGCATGCAGGGAATCATTGGAATACAGCGGGGCTGTGCAGCCTTCAACATAATGCACATCCGCGCCTTCATCCGCAATGATCAGGGTTCTTTCGAACTGGCCCATGCGTTCCGAATTGATCCGGAAATACGACTGCAGCGGTTTTTCAAGTTTGACTCCCGGCGGGACATAGATGAAGCTGCCGCCGGACCAGACCGCGCTGTTGAGGGCCGCAAACTTGTTGTCAGTCGGCGGCACCAGCTTGGAAAAGTACTTTTTGAACAGATCCGGAGCATATTTCAGTGCACTGTCCGTATCGAGGAAGATAACCCCCTTCTCCTGGACTTCATCCAGCATGTTGTGATAAACCATCTCGGATTCATACTGGGTGGCCACCCCGGCCAGGAATTTCTTTTCCGCTTCCGGAATGCCCAGGCGGTCAAACGTTTCCTTGATGGTATCCGGGACTTCATCCCAGGATTTGGACATCAGCCGGTCAGACGGCCGGATATAATACACATAGTCATTGAAATCTATTTCGGAAAGATCGGGTCCCCATTTCGGCAGCGGCAGCTTTTCAAAGGTATGAAAAGCATTGACCCGGAATTCCGTCATCCATTCCGGCTCTTCCTTGATGCGGGAAATCTCCCGGACAATTTCCTCGGTCAGGCCCTTGCCGGTCTTGTATACCGCCGTGTCCTCATCCGCGAATCCATACTTGTATTCATCCAGGGATCCGATGACCTGATCATTGTAGTTCTCACTCATGGCTTCCCTCGCTTTCTTCAATCATCTGCCGCATGGCCCGCCAGCCGATGGTCGCGCAGTTGATGCGGTTGGCCTGGCGCCAGACATTCTTCATGGCCACGGCTTCATCCAGTTTGCCGGCATCATACGGCTCGGCATTGACCATGCGGAAGTAATTGTCCACGATGTCTTTAGCCTCAGCGACGGTTTTGCCGACCAGCAGGTCTGTCATCATGCTGGTGCTGGCCGTGCTGATCGTGCAGCCGATACCGGCAAAATTGATATCCTTGATGATCCCGTTTTCAATATCCGCCTGCACCGTAATGTCATCAATGCAGCTGGCGCTGGCCATGTGGATCTTCTTATAGCCGGCTCCTTCCTTGAGGACATGGTTGTGCGGATATTTATAATGATCCATGATCAGTTCCCGGAGGACTTCCGGATCATCAAGCAGGTTTTTGTATTCACTCATGAACTGCCTCCTAGAAAAAGATGCCGACAGCCTTTTCGAGGGTAATCTCCTTTGTTACCTCAATGAAACGGTCCACTTCTTCCTTTGTGTTATAGAAATACAGGGATGCCCGGACGGTGGAATCCGTACCGATCACCTCATGCAGGATCTTGGCGCAGTGGTTGCCGGAGCGCACACAGATATTGTTGGCAGCCAGATAACTGCCGGTATCCTGGGCAAAGACTTCCTTTACGTTGAAGGCAATCGGCCCGTACGCATTGTCCGGATTGTAGAACTCGACATTGTCCAGTTCCTTCATCCGCGCGGCAAAGTAAGCCCGCAGATCCTTCTCATATTCCTCGATATTTTCCATGCCGAGGCTGAGCAGATATTCCGCCGCCCGGCCCAGGCCGATCATGCCTTCGATATTCGGGGTGCCGGCTTCGAATTTTTCCGGTGCTTCCTGATACAGCATGTCGCCGCAGGCCTCAAAACGGGCATTCATCCCGCCGCCCAGGAAGACCGGTTCCATCTTCTGCAGCAGGTCATATTTGCCGTAGATGATGCCGGTGCCGCCCGGACCGCCCATTTTATGGCCGGAGAAGCCGAGGAAATCGATATCAAGGTCCTGCACATCCGTCGGACCGTGCGGCACACTCTGCGCGCCGTCCACGATCATCAGGGCCCCGTTTTCATGCGCCAGGGCTGCCAGTTCCTTCAACGGCTGTTTCGCCCCGAGCACGTTGGTGACCCCGGCCACGGCAATGGCCTTCACACCCGGGTGCATGGCTTTCTTCGCGTCTTCCATATGAATGTTGCCCTGCTTGTCAACCGGGATGTATTCATACTGGATACCGCTTTCCTGCCGCATGCGGAACCATGGCATGACGTTGCTGGCATGTTCGTTTTCGGTAATCAGGACAACATCTCCCGGCTTGAGGAAATTCTTCTGCAGGCCGTAGGCAATCTGGTTCATGGAATGGGTGCTGCCGGCGGTATAGACAATTTCATTGGCCTGGCAGTTCAGCAGTTTCGCGAAAGACTCCCTGGTCTTGTCGTACAGAGCATCCCAGTGCAGAGAAAGCGGATAGTCGCCCCGGTGCACGTTGGCCGCACCCAGTGTATAGAACTCGCTGACTGTATCGATCACACACTGCGGTTTCTGCGTGGTGGCACCGTTATCGAAATAGATCAGGTCAGGACTGCTGGTGAAAAACGGAAAGTCTTTTCTTACTTTGTTCACATCGAGCATAATCTTTCAATTTTCTCCTCAAGTTCTTCCCGCAGCTTTTTCTGCAGGTCTTCATTGTCAATCGTTGCCGCAATCGGCAGAAGGTAGCCGGTGCTGATCAGCTGGGTGCACTGAGCAATGGTCAGACCCCGGGACATCATGTAGTACAGGACATCCTCATCCACCCGGCCAACGGTCATTGCGTGGCTGGCCTGCACATCGTTTTCGTCAATGAGCAGGGTCGGGATGATCTCGCTGCGCTGCTGGCTGTCGAAGGACAGGGATCTGGAAGTCTGATGACTTTCCGACCCGTAAGCACCCTTGACGATCTTGCCAATGGCGTTCATATAATAATGTCCGCCCTCCAGCACCACGCTGTAGTTGTCCATCAGCCCGTAGGTATGCGGTTTATATGAGACAACGTCCACATCGAAGTGCTTGTCGCTCATGACCAGGGCTGCTGAGGATACCCGGGCCCGGGCCCCTTCTTCCCGCAGGGCCACCCAGGTGTTTCTCTTCGTGTCGGCCCGGTTGGCTTCGCAGTAAGCCAGGTGCAGATCCGCGTCACGCATGACCTCGTGTGATTCATCCAGTTCCAGTTTCTCTGCTGTCTCGTTCCAGAACAGAAATGTGGCTTTCACGCCTGCGGCTGTGTATGTCCGCAGTTTGATATTCTGCCCGCTGATGATCCGGATGAATACATCACAGTCTTCCTCGGCGCTGAAAGTCAGTTCGATATCCCGCCCGGTATCGATTTCATATTCACTGTAGCCGCCGGAAAGCCGGATATCCCGGGAGGTTCGCAGGGCATTCATCAGATGTTCCTGCCCCGTACCTGCGGATTGGCGGCGCAGGTTCCGATACTGACGGCCCGGCGCTGGCTGTCTGCCTCAGCAGCCGGCTGCACATCATATTCGCGGTAGATCCAGTCGTAGCCTTCCCTGTCGATCCGGGCAGCCAGTTCCGCATCACCGCTCAGCACAATGCGGCCATCGATCAGGACATGGGTAAACTGCGGCGGAATCAGCTCATAGAAACGCTCATAATGGGAAACGACAATCAGGCTCATCCCGTTTTCTTCATGCATGTTCATGATCGCCCTTGCAACGATGCGAAGCGCATCGACATCCAGGCCGGAATCAACTTCATCCAGCATGGACAGCGTCGGCTTCAGCATTTCCATCTGTACGATTTCATTCCGCTTCTTTTCCCCGCCGGAGAAGCCTTCATTCAGGAACCGGTGTGCCAGGTCTTCCTTCATTTCAAGATCCTTGATGGTCTTCTCTATGGCCTTGATAAAGGTAAACAGCGGCACCGGGGACTCCCGGCGCACATTCATCGCGGCCCGCAGGAAGTCACTGTTGGTCACGCCCGGGATTTCCTGGGGATACTGCATGGCCAGGAACAGGCCGGCCCGGCTGCGCTCATCCACGCTCATCGCCAGTACATCCTGACCGTCATAGAAAATCGAGCCCTGCGTCACCTCATACTTCGGATGCCCCATGATGGCGGCCAGCAGTGTGGACTTGCCGTTGCCGTTCGGGCCCATCAGTGCATGGATCTCCTTTTCATTTACTGTCAGATCGATCCCTTTCAGGATCTCTTTTCCTTCTACAGATACATGCAAATCATTTATTACAAGAGATTTCATATCCGTATCTCCTTTCATTTCATCGGCATTATAGCACAAGCAAAAATTTGTTTGTTGTAAAGTGTTCTCATGTTCAGACCGGGGTATTTTACCGTTTTTTGTTCACATAAAATTCAGATACTTCCTTTCCAGGCAAATTGCAATTTGGAAACATGTTGTATATAATGGATAGGCATTTTTCAGGAGGTAATATGAGCGGGTTTATCAAGAAAAACTGGTTTATATGCATCATCGCGCTCCTGCTCGCGGGCGTGAGCGCATTCTTTATCTACGATACCAACAAAGGAAAACTCAAGGGCAAATCCGCCGACGGCGAGGATGTTGTCTATGAAATCAACGGCGAGGATGTCACGGCTTCCGCGTACTATGACATGCTGTATGAAGATGCCGGCAACCAGGCCGTCTATGCCCTGTTCGAAAAAGCCGTTCTGGCCGGTATCGAACCGACCGATGAAATGAAGGCCGCGGCAGCTGCCCAGGCACAGAATGTCATCGCCAACTACCGTACCAGCTATCCGACAAACTATCAGGATGTCCTGACCAGGGCCCTGCGGCAGGTCGGTTATTCTTCCTATGAAGATCTGGAAGAATACATGCTGCAGTATCAGAAGTACCTGCAGGTGGGCGCGGATTACGCCAGGGCCCATACGGAAGACCTGAAGGTCAGGAATATTTCCTATATCCTGATTAAACTCGGGTCTGATTCCACGCCGGAAACAACCCCGACCGCGGACGAGCAGGCCAGAAAGCAGGCAGTGGACGATGCCCTGGCCGCCGGCACTGACTTTGCCGAAGTGGCCAAACAGTATTCGGAAGATAGTTCCACAGCGGCTGCCGGCGGTGTGCTCGGAACCATCGATGTGAATACGACATCCCTGGACACAGCCTTCCAGGATGCAGCCCTGGCCCTGAATGAGGGTGAGGTCAGCGACTGGGTATATTCCCCGAACTTCGGTTATTTCCGCATCCGGAACAACGCTTCCACAGCCGAATCCCTGGCTGCCCTGCAGGAAGCATCCGGAACTGATCCGTATCAGGATCTGATCTATTCCTACGATATGACGGTAAATTCCCGGGCCCTCTGGGAAAGAGCCCAGGAGCTCGGCATGACCTTCAATGAGGATCTCGAAGGCATGCTGAAGGAAACACTCGGCATTACGGACTGAACAGGAGGTAACGAAGAATGAAAAAGACAAAACTGCTCATGGCTTCCGCCCTGCTGGTCGGGCTGTGCGGATGCACGGATGCACAGGCCAAACTGAAAGACAGCAGCACTGCTGTCATGTCTGTCGGCAGCCAGAATATCACCAAAGGCGAAATCTTCAGTGTGCTGAGTTCTGCCTACGGAGCCAACGCCGTTATCAATGATGCTGTTTCCAGAATCTGTGCAGCCGAGGTTGAAATCACCGATGAAATGCGGACAGAAGCGGAAGGCTCCCTCGAAAGCATGAAAGCCCTGTACGGTGATTCTTTCCAGAACTACCTTGAATCTTCCGGCATGAGCGAGGAAGACTACATCAATGAAGTAATCCTGCCGGGTCTGCAGGCAGATAAACTGCCGAAACGGTACATCGATGAAAACTATGACGAGCTGGCAGAGAAGTATCACCCGGTGCAGGCAACTGTTCTCGATTTCACTTCGGAAGAAGATGCCAATAAGGCTCTCAGTGCCCTGCGGGACGGCTCAAAGAATGCCGAGGAAGCAGCTGTTGACTGCAATTCCACCAGCAGCGGTCTGCCGGCCATCTACACAATTGAAGATACGGTGTATGATGCCGTTGTGACCGGTATTATCCGCAACAGTTCTCCGGACGACGGCTGGGCCATGGTAACCGGAACTGACGGTTCATTCCACATCCTCCACGTGGACAACAATGATCCGGCAACGATGAAGGAAGCAGTCACGGAAAAACTCGCAGGCCTCAGTGCCGTATCCACCGATGTCATGACCTACTATTTCAAAAAGTACGGCTTCCATGTTTATGACAAGCCGCTGTATGATGAACTGCAGGCAAACTATCCGAACTATCTTGTCCAGGATATGCAGGACGGCGAATAAGCATTGAATCAGCGATGCCCCGGCATCGCTTTTTCTTTCGCTCCTTCCGGCAAGAAGCTATAATAACGGCAGGAGGAATCTGTTATGTGTATTTTCTGTGATATCATTGATCATAAAATTCCCAGTTCCGTTGTCTATGAAGATGATGATGTGCTGGCCATTCTGAATGTGCCGCAGCGGTTATGCGGCCATACCCTTGTCATGTCGAAGAAGCACATGGCCAACATCCTGGAAGCGGATGAGGAGACCGTTGTCAAATGCATCAGGGTTGCCCGTCAGCTGGCCGGGACCATCGTGGCGAAAACGGGCGCTGCCGGCTGCAACATCCTGAATAACTGCGGGACCGCTGCCGGTCAGAGCGTTGATCATCTGCACTTCCATATCATCCCGCGGTTTGATGACTCCGACCCGGTTACCATCGATTTCCAGCCGGCCCCGGAACTTGACCTCGATGAAGTCATGAAGACCCTCAAAGCCGAATAAGCATGCAAAAAAACCCCGTTCTGTCCTGAACGGAGTTTTTTTTTAATCTTCGACCCTGACCCCCAGCCGGGTGAGCATGGTGTCCCTGGCCTTTTTCTCCAGCGTGTCATCCAGCGGTTCAAGTTCCACCTGGCCGTATCTGCGGCGCAGGGCCCGCTTCAGCACCAGGTCAGCGACCCGCGGGTTCTTCGGCAGCAGTGAACCATGCATATAGGTGGCCAGCACCTGATCGGTCACAAAGCCCTCATAGCCGCCGTCATACGTATTGCCATGACCTTTCAGTACCCGGGCAAACGGGGTGGCAACGTTCTTTGTCTGGCCGCCGTGGTTTTCAAAGCCGACGGCCTGGAACACTTCCCCGTCCATCGCTGCCTGCACGGCAATATTGCCGATGCAGCGGTGATCCCGGTCGGAACTTTCCGTGTAGTAATCAAAGAAGCCGAGACCCTCCACGATCTTGCCGTCCTGGTCCTTGTAATACTGACCGAACAGCTGATAGCCGCCGCAGATCAGCAGGAACGCTGCCCCGTCATCCAGAGCCTTCTGCAGGGCTTCCCGGCGGGACAGAAGATCCTGATAGATCAGGTTCTGCTCAAAGTCAGCGCCGCCGCCCATGAAAATCAGATCGTACCCAGATACATCCAGGCCGTCCCCGATCGTGCAGACATCCACCTGGCAGTCAATGCCGCGCCTCTCACAGCGGGTTTTCAGCACCTGTATATTTCCCTTGTCGCCATAGAGATCCATCAGATCATGGTACATCCAGAGTATTTTCAGATTCATTTCTTCACCTGCTTTCGCAACAATGCCCGGGTGGAATGCAGCGCCGTGTAGGTCGCCATGATATAGCTGTCCAGATTCTGCTCATCCAGCCAGCGGACCGCTTCCCCGGCATCCTCAATGACCTGCAGGCGGTCCTCCAGGCCTTCGTACTTCAGCCGCAGGGCCATGTCATAGGCCCGCTTGCCGCTGCATATGATCCGTTTGACTTCCGGTACGTTGAGCCGTTCGAAATGGGCATCCCAGATCCATGAGACATCAGTTCCGTCCTGATCATTGTCATTCAGTAAGATGCAGACATTCTTGTCACCGGGCCGGGCCAGGATGTACTTCATGACTTCATTGGCCCCGGTCGGATTCTTGATCAGATTGATGACACAGGGCTTGGACAGGATGAATTCCTCATTGCGGCCTTCCTTGAGTTCATAACTGGTGAATACCTCATCCGCTGCCTCCATGGACAGGCCCAGGGCTTTCAGCAGGCAGAGCACGCACGCACAGTTGTAAACGCCGAAGACGGAATTGACAAACGAGTGGTAAACATGCCCTTCGGCTGTGAAGGTGCCGGCTGTGAAATCGATTTCCGGCACCAGCAGCTCAGGCTGAATCCGGCCGAAATCATCATGTTCGCAATGGAATCTGCCGATATGGGAATACTGATAGTAATCATAGATCAGCCGGTTGCCGCAGCGGGGACAGAACTTTCCTTCGCTTGCCTCATCCGTTTCGGTCCTGGTTTTTTCATTCGGGCCGACCGAGAACAGGCGCACCCTGGCTTTCTTCGCGTTGTCTGCAATCCGCAGAACATTCGGGTCATCACCATTGAGGATCAGATCCCCTTCGAAGTTTTCCGTGACTTCCATCAGCTTGCGGATAATCGTTTCCATCTCGCCGGCCCGGTCCAGCTGATCACGGAAGAAATTCGTGACCACCAGGGCGGTCGGGCGCAGGGCATTGAACTGCCGGTAAACTGTCAGTTCATCAACTTCCAGTACCACGGCATCCGCCTGAATATTGAAATTACCATCACTGCCGGCCGCCAGCACCGTCGCGATGCCGACATTCAGGTTGTCCCCGCGGTGATTGTTGATGACTTTCAGGCCGTTTTTACGCAGGCTTTCGGCAATCAGGTTGCTGGTGGTGGTCTTGCCGTTGGTACCGGTCACGATAATGACCTTGGGCGGCATCTTGAAACGGCTGATAAAATCAGGGTCGGCTTTCAGGGCAATGGTTCCCGGCAGGGATCCGCCCCGGCCTGCCCTGGCCAGAAGGCTGCGGCTCAGCTGGGCCAGTTTCAGTGCAATACTCATGATCAGTCCTCATTCCTGTCCAGCCGGGCATGGTAGAACTGCCTGTTTTCCAGAGCGAACATCTTGGCTGTCCACTGGCCCGGCTTGACTGCTTCAATGGCAGTTTTCAGTGTATTCATGCGGGCATCCATATTGTCAATCAGACTGAGTGCCTCGGCTTCGGGGATCTCCGGCAGAACCGGGGAACCGTATTCATTGCGGCCATGATGCGACAATACCATATGGCGCAGCAGCATCGCTTCCTCACTGTCGGCAAGGCCCTTTTCCGCCGCCACTTCCATCAGCCAGCCATGGCAGATGGAAATATGCCCGGTCAGCCGGCCTTCAGTCGTGTATTCCCCGGAGATCAGGCCGCCCAGTTCCTTTGTCTTACCCATGTCGTGAACCAGCACGCCGGCAATCAGGAGATCCCGATTCAGCAGCGGATAGAGTCTGGCTGTTTCCTCGGCCAGGGCTGCCATGCCCAGGGTATGC
Source organism: Solobacterium sp. (assembly GCA_017433125.1). GTDB lineage: Bacteria > Bacillota_I > Bacilli_A > Erysipelotrichales > Erysipelotrichaceae > Bulleidia. The sequence continues at coordinate 1,638 of JAFRHT010000037.1, read as the reverse complement.
TCGGCGAGGCCGCCGAGATACCCGTGATGGATCTTGGAAGCAGCCGGATATTCATAGAAATCCTTTCCCACTTTTGCCAGCATCCCTTCTGTCAGGCTTCTGAGATTCTCATTCCCGATGGAGGTCACAAGTTCCTGCACCTTGGCCCGCAGGGTTTCTTCATTCATGGCTGAAGACAGCAGGAATTCCTCGATCCTGATCAGTTTCTGATCAACCGGTACAATACGGTTCACCCGCAGCTGCAGCGCCCGGTTGTATTCCAGCACTTCAAAAGAGATTTCGGCGACTTTGCCCGGGATAGCCGCCGCTTCATCCGCCGCCTTGGCATCCCAGAACTTGCCGTCAATCGTACCGGTATTGTCCTGCAGCACCAGATTCAGATACGGAGCCCCTTTCTGGGTAACTCCCTTCGTACAGCTTTTTACCATCAGATACTGCGTCAGACGGTCCTTTTCCTTTAAATCAACGATTTTAGTCATTATCCCACTCCATTTCATCGAGTATCGCGTAGATATCCTCGCTCGGGTATCCCTGACCCGCACAGTAACGGTATACCGCGCTGCGCAGCCGGCCGCCTTCATATTTCCGGGCATACCGGCGCCGGGCAGCCGCGGCACATTTCCGCAGGGCATCCGGTTCCTTCATTTCATCTTCGGAAAAATCCATGCCGGCCAGCACCTCATCCGCCACCTGGGCATTATAACCGTGCTGCATCAGCCGGTTTTTGATTTTTCTCTGTTTCATTTTAACAGAATCATCTCTGATTCCGCCCTGAATCCGTTCAGCATAGTCCCGGGCATTTTCATATTCCTGATCAGGCTGGGCTGCCAGATGGGCCCGGATCATCTCTGCCGGGATTCCCCGTCTTTCCAGATCCATGATAATGAAGCGTTCGCCCCGCAGTGCGGCATGCATGCGGCGGATCGCGTCTTCCGTATACCGATCATCATTAATGTAGCCCTTGCTTTCGAGTTTATCTGCCAGTTGGGTGATCACTTCCTCGCTGCAGCCGCTGTTTTTCGTCAGCCACTCAACGATTTCCTTCCGGGTACGGTCCTTGGCCGCAATGCGGCGCAGACAGCTCTGGTAGGCTTTGACGGCCGGCTCATTCTGCTGCAGTTCATGAATCCGATCGGCGCTCAGTTTCCCGCCCTTGCGGATGCCCTGGTAATAATAATCATCCAGACTCATCAGCATCCGGGTTTCCTCACCCTGTTCCGAGCGCAGCCAGACCTGTACAAAATCATCCCTGACCCGGACTTCCTCAACCGTCTGCATCTCCGTATAGACACCCAGGGCTTTTTCATAGACCGGGATAATCCGCTCATAGAAGACTTCGCTGCTGAACGGATGCACCTGCGCCAGACAGTCATTTTTCATCCGGACCAGCGTTTCTGCCGGCAGTTCCTCGAACTGGTGCAGAAGTTTACTCAGCTCTTCCGGATCCTTATAGAACCAGCCGGTTTTTTCCGGGATGAGGATCTCGTCCAGCACTTCATCATAACGGGCAAACAGCGGGATGCCGCTGGCCATGGCTTCAATAAAGGTCATACCCTGTGTTTCCGAGAGACTTGCCGAAACAAAGGCGTCGGCTGCCCGGTAATAATCAGCGATCTGGTCAGCCGGTTTCTTGCCGGC
>JAFRHT010000036.1 GCA_017433125.1 Solobacterium sp. | reverse complement strand
TGCGTGCTGCGAGAACTTCTTCGGGCATCTGAAAAGCGAATGTCTTGAACTGCATAAACTGCCTGAGACCAATGCGGAATTGATTCAGAAAGTGATCAGCTACATTGATTTCTACAACAATGCCAGACCCCAGAGAAAACTGAAAGGTATGACTCCCTTTCAATTCAGGGAATCATACTTTGTTGGTTGATCCGTTTTTCTATGTTTGTCCCATTTCAGTGGGGCGGTTCATCAGAGATCCGTTTTATTGAATACTTTATCCAGTTTCCCGCTGCGTTTGAGGTACAGGTAGTAGAGGAAGATACAGGCGCTCTGGGAAAACCAGCCGACCGGGAACCCGATGAAGACGTTGATGATATTCCAGCTGATATGCATGGAAACATACAGGAACAGCTGCCGGATACCGATCATGCCGATCAGCGACAGGAACATGACCTGGCGGGAGTAGCCGTAGCCGCGCAGGGAGCCGGACAGCACCTGGCTGGCGCACATGAGCCAGTAGAAGGGCACCAGCAGGTGGATCATCTGGGACCCGTAGTGCAGCACGCCGGGATCCCTGTTGAAGAGGCCGAGGAAGAACTCGGCATTCAGATACAACGGCAGGCCCATGATCAGCACCGAGGCAACCCCCAGCATGAAGGTGATCCGCATACCGGCAGTGATGCGCTCTTTTTTTCCGCCGCCGATGTTCTGTGACACAAAGGTTGTAATTGATAAACCCAGGGCCTGGCAGGGCATGGAGACGAAGCGGTCAAGCCGCTGGCCGATGCCGACGCCGGCGGTGGCGGTGCTGCCGAAACTGTTGATGTAACGGTGGACGAACAGGTTGGAAATGGAAATCAGGCTGGCCTGGATACCGGCCGGCAGACCGAGGTCAATGACCTCCATCAACAGCTGCCGGTCAATCCTCAGCCGCGAGAACTTGAATCGGTACTGTTCATCCATATGCACCATCTGCCGGAAAACCAGGGAGACGGAGGTCAGCTGGGAGATCACGGTCGCAATGGCCACGCCCAGCACCCCGAGCCCGGCAAAGCGGACCAGCAGGATATCAAGAACAATATTCAGGCAGCTGGCCGTAACCAGGGCATAGAAGGGACTGCGGGAATCACCGACGGCCCGCAGCACCCCGGCTTCCACGTTGTAAATGGAGGTAAACAGGATGCCGGCGATGTAAACTTTCAGATACCGGTTGGCATCAGCGAAGACATCCTGCGGACAGCCGACGATACCGAGCAGCTGCCGGCTGAATACAACACCGAACGCCGCCATGGACAGGCCGATAATCAGGGCAAACAGCAGCGTGGTGTGAATGGAATCACGCAGCTTATCGTAGTTTTTGGCCCCGAACGAACGGGAAAACAGCACGGAAGCGCCGGCAGACATGCCGGTGAAGAAGCCGATGAGCAGGTTGGAAATGGGCGCGCAGGTGTTGACGGCAGCCAGGGCCGCCTTGCCGACAAAGTTGCCAACGACCAGCGAGTCCACACTGTTGTAAAGATTCTGAAAGAGATTCCCGACAAAAATCGGGGCAGCAAACTGCATGATCTGCAGGACAATATTTCCTTCAGTGAGATCCATTGTGCGGTGAGTGCTCATTTTCCGCTTCCTCCGGTGCGTTTTTATTATAATATAAAATCGTTCAGAGTCCGGGAAATCTGCTGCGCCGGAAGGCACATCCGCCGGGCTGGTACATGGAACGTGTTACGATAGACATACTCACAAGGAGGCAACCAATGAAGTACAGGGAACTTGGCCACACCGGTCTGAAAGCCAGTGAGATCGGCATGGGCTGTGAAGGGTTTGCAGTGGATGACTGCCGCATGGCAATGAAACTGTTTGACCTGGCGGAGGAAACCGGCATCAACTATTTCGACCTGTATGCGTCGGATCCGGCAATGCGCCGGGCGGTCGGGGAAGCGCTGCAGGGCCGCCGGGAGAAATTCCTGATCCAGTCCCACCTGTGCTCAGTCTGGAAAGACGGACAGTATCTGCGGACCCGGGATCTGGCGGAAGTCAAAGCCGGTTTCGAGGAGATGATGCAGCTGCTGGATACGGATTATCTGGATGTCGGCATGATTCATTACTGTGATTCGCTGAAGGACTGGGATGACATTGTCAATAACGGCGTTCTGGATTATGCCCTGCAGTTAAAGCAGGAGGGCAGGATCCGCCATGTCGGCTTAAGCTCACATAATCCCGTTGTGGCCCTGAAGGCAGTGGAAACCGGGAAGATCGAAGTGCTCATGTTCAGTGTCAATCCGTGCTATGACCTGCAGCCGGCCAGTGAAAATGTCGAGGACCTGTGGGCCGACGCGGCCTATGAAAACCAGCTGATCAACATGGATCCCGACCGGGAAAAACTGTACGAGACATGCCAGCGGCTCGGTGTCGGGATTACGGTCATGAAAGCCTTCGGCGGCGGTGACCTGCTCAATGCCGAACTGTCCCCGGCAGGGGCGGCGCTGACCGTCAGCCAGTGCATCCACTATGCCCTCAGCCGGCCGGCTGTTGCCGTGGTTCTGGCCGGGGCAAAGAGCGTGGAACAGCTGCGGGAGAGCCTGGCGTATGAAGACGCGGCGGAAGAAGAAAAGGATTACGCGGCCGCGCTGGCGGCGTTCCCGAAGATCAGCTGGTCCGGGCACTGCATGTACTGCAGTCACTGTGCGCCCTGTCCGATGCAGATCAGCGTCGCTGACGTGACAAAGTTCCTGAATCTGGCCCGGGCGCAGGGTGAGGTTCCGGAGACGGTAAGAGAGCATTACAAAGTGCTGGAGCACCACGCAGAAGAGTGCATCCAGTGCGGTGTCTGTGAGACCAGATGCCCGTTCGGGGTGGCCATCCGGGAAAACATGCAGGCAGCCGTAAAGATATTCGGGTACTGATATGAAGACGATACTTGTTATTGATGCGCAGGGCGGCGGGATCGGCCGGCAGCTGATCACCGCGGTCCGGAAGGAAATTCCGGAAGTGAAAATCCTGGCAGTCGGCACAAATACGACGGCGGTGACAGCCATGCTCAAAGCCGGTGCTGATGAAGCCGCGACCGGTGAAAACGCGGTCCGGGTAGCCTGCCGTAAAGCCGATGTGATTGTCGGCCCGCTGGGCATTGTCATCGCCGATGCCATGCTGGGTGAGATCACCCCGGCCATGGCGGCAGCCGTCGGCCAGAGTGATGCGGCGAAAATATTGATTCCGTTCCGCAGCTGTGATAATGTCATAGTCGGAGTTAAGGATCTCTCCACTGCTGCCCTGATTCAGGAAGCGGTCAGGGAAATCATCACAGCTCTGCAGTAACTTCTGACGCAGCCGGAACATGAAGTTCCCACCGGGAAATGCCGAAGCATTTCTGTCCTGCGGATACCGGAATACGAAAGCATACGGAGAAAGTATGAAGTCTCAGAAGAGATCGTCATGCTTTCTTTTTGTTCAGAAGGGAGAATAAAGATGAAAACACTGTATATTGACTGCGGCATGGGAGCGGCCGGTGACATGCTCACAGCAGCCCTGCTCGAACTGCTGCCGGATCCGGAAGGGTTTACGGAAGAACTGAATCACCTCGGTATTCCGGAAGTGACCTACCGGCCGGAAACATCCTTCAAATGCGGCATCAAGGGCACACATATGCGGGTCATGGTGAACGGCGAAGAGGAAGCCGAGCACATGCATGAGCACAGTCATGACCATGTCCACATGCATGACCATGATCACGAGCATCATGACCACGACCATGATCATGATCACGATCATGAACACACACACGATGATGAGCATCATCATGACCATGATCACCATCACGATCATGACCAGGAGCACACACATGATCATGACCATGACCACGGACACCACCATCACCACACCGGCATGCATGCAATCGAACACCTGGTCAATGACCACCTGCAGGTATCCGAAAAGGTCAAAAAGGATATCCTGGCAGTCTATGCGCTGATTGCTGAAGCGGAGAGTAAAGTGCATGGTGTCCCGGTGAGTGAGATTCATTTCCACGAAGTAGGGACGATGGACGCGCTGGCTGATGTGACAGCGGTATGCCAGCTCATGGACCGGATCCATCCGGACCAGGTCATCGCCTCACCGGTGCATGTCGGCAGCGGCACGGTCCGCTGTGCGCACGGGATCCTGCCGGTTCCGGCTCCGGCTACCGAACTGATCCTGCAGGGCATTCCGGTCTACAGCCGGCAGGAAATCAGAGGTGAGCTCTGCACGCCGACCGGGGCAGCCCTGCTGAAGCACTTCGTTGACGCGTTCGGGGAAATGCCGGTCATGAAGGTACAGGCTTCCGGCTATGGTATGGGCACCAAGGATTTCCCGGTGGCCAACTGTGTCCGGACGCTGCTGGGAGAAACCGGCAGCGGCACCGATCAGGTCGTGGAACTGTGCTTCAATGTGGATGATATGACTGGGGAAGAGATTGGCTATGCCTTCACGAAACTGATGGAAGCCGGGGCGCGGGATGTGTTCACGGTGCCGGTGCAGATGAAGAAAAACAGACCGGCAACCTTGGTCAACGTCGTCTGTTCCGAAAAGGACAGGGAACAGATCCTGCAGGTGATCTTCACCCATACGACGACCATCGGGGCCCGTGAGGTCCGCAAGACCCGGTATGTCCTGGACCGGAAGATCGAGACGGTGGAAACCGGTTTCGGTACATTCCGGCGCAAGCACTCAAGCGGCTACGGGGTGGAAAAGTACAAGTACGAATTTGATGACCTGGCGGCCGCCGCTGAAAAAGAGGGCTGCTCGGTCCGGCAGATTCTGGAAAAACTGAAGCAATACGAATAACAGAATCCCTTCTTTGGACGGGTCAGGAAGCTGCATATGCCGGATTACGGCATCAATTAACAAAAAGGGGTATATGAATCCATAAGCAGAGTGGTATAATCATTCTGCTTTTTATGTCAGAGAAGGAAACGGAAAAACTGGAACGGGAACAGCTGGTGCACGTGCTGCTGAACATGGCGGAAGAGATGCTGCTGCACGGGGCGGAGATCTACCGGGTGGAAGACACGATCACCCGCATGGGCAAAGCTGCCGGGGCAGAACAGATGAATGTCTTCGTCATCACGTCGAGCATTGTTTTGACTGTTGTCTTTGCCGACCGGGAAATCGTGACGGAAACCAGGAGAATCACCGATGGTGCCAGCAATGATTTTACGTGTCTCGAAGAACTGAACCGGATCAGCCGGCAGTTCTGCAGTGTGCCGGAAACGCCGGCGGAGCTGCAGAAGCAGATTGACGCGGCAATCCAGCCGCCCGCCAGTGACCTGATGATGTATATCGGCAGTATTCTGGCAGCGGGGGGCTTTGCGGTTTTCTTCGGCGGCAACATCGGTGACGGTGTCGCGGCCGGCCTGCTGGGTGTCCTGATCGGGTGGATGCAGAAAAAAATCCGCTGGGTATTCCCCAATACGGTTTCGTTCAATATCGTGTGCGCCTTTGTCATCGGCTGCCTGATCGGCGCCCTGACAAAACTCATTCCCTGGCTGCATTTCGGCATGATCATGATCGGTGACATCATGCTGCTGATTCCCGGGGTTGCGACAACTGTATCCATCCGGGATGTGCTGGTCGGGGATACCATCTCCGGTACGCTGCGTCTGATTGAGTGTCTGCTGTTGGCTGTGGCCCTGGCTTACGGGTTTGTCATGGCCATCATGCTGACGGGAGGTGCAGGATGAGCCACGCTGTCATGCAGCTGATTACTGCCTTCATCGGCTCCCTGGGCTTTGCCATCCTGTTCCGGGTGCGCAGGGAATTCCTGCTGGTTGCTTCCCTGGGCGGCCTGTTCAGCTGGGGAATCTATCTGGGGGCGATTGCCGCGGGCCAGTCAATCTTCATGTCGTGCCTGCTGGCTTCGGCTTTCTCGGCCTTCTACGCCGAACTGCTGGCCAGGCTCAGAAAAGCGCCCGGCGTGCTGTTCTTCATTCCGTCTGTGATCCCGCTGGTGCCCGGAAGCAATCTTTACTACACCATGCACGCCATGGCGGTCCGGGACTGGCCGACAGCGAAACTGAACGCGGTTCTGACCCTGGAGTATGCCCTGGCCATTGCCCTGGGCCTCAGCGTGATGTGGGCCTTGCTGTCCATGATCCGCAAACTGCGGCATATTGACTGAGGGGCAATTCGTTACCCGGTGCTAACCGGGGCGTGCTATAATGCACACATACCGGGAGGATATTATGGAACAGTTGGAGTTCAAATTTGATACACAGCTTCTGATTGACGGTCAGGATCTCGATGAAGACGTCATTCACGATTACATTACCGAGCACTTCAAGGGTGACTGCCTGCTGGTGGTCGGGGATGACACCCTGATCAAGATTCACTTCCACACCAATGAACCGTGGCAGATTCTGGAATACGGTCAGTCCATCGGCGATATCTACGATGTGGTGGTTGAAAACATGCAGCGCCAGGAAGAAGGCCTGAAAGGATAACGGAGCATATCCGTTATTTTTTTTCATAAAAAAAGTGAGGCGGACCTCACGGATTTTCTGATTTCTGTCAGGCTCTAAAGGACAGGTAGACGTTCACTGCAAACAGCAGGATGACCACGATGGTTGTCCATGATGTCAGCAGGATCTTCCAGAGCTTCCACTCGGTGGCCCCCCAGCGCACCATGCTGGTATTGATCTTCTGCGAGATCAGGCTTAGGGCAGCGATGATGTAGACTGCGAAGATCAGTACAATGGCCAGCCAGATCAACGATCCCGGAATAATGTCCATGAACCAGGTGAATAAGGACAGGGCCATGTGGATCAGGATAACCGGACGGATCGAGTGGTACTTCAGGGTTATCAGCGAGAGGAACCAGCCGATCAGGAAACTGGAGAAAGCGCGGGCCAGACTGGGCTGTGACAGGGCATACAGAAGGGCCGAACCGAGCACGCCGAAGTATCTGCCGTAGTGTCCCAGCTGCCGCTGGATGACACCCCGGAACATATACTCTTCACAGAGGGCTTTCACAAAGACCAGATAGATGAAATAGAGAATATTCTTGACGATATTCGGCCAGGTGGTAAACAGGCCGAGGAAGGCGTAGTCAGTGTTGGCCGTCGGCACGAAATAGTAGAACAGTGTGGATACCGAGACCGCCAGCATGTAAACACCGATGCCGATGCAGGACAGTGATACCATTGCCCCGGCAGTCAGCCCCTGGGGCCATTTCATGTAATCCCGGATGTCCAGGGACAGTGCCCTGCTGGAAAGCCCGAACGCGATGACCGCGGTCAGGATGGTCAGAATGATCATGGCTGAAAGAATCAGATAGTCCTGATCGAACAGCAGCGGCAGTTCGGGAAACTGAGCAAACACAAAACCTGTTCCGTAACGCAGAACAGTCAGAAAGATCATATACAGTATTAATGACCTGCCAAAATGGTTGATCTGGGCCCGGGCCTGCCGGGAAGTGATCACCTTTGGCTGATTATCACTCATCCGTAACTCCTTGTCTTAATTCAGGATATGGCCATTATAGCATAGAACATTCTTTATCGGCCGCGGCGGAACAGAAATTCATTCATCAGTTCCGGCCAGCTGTCGAGGTCCACCATGTTTACTGCGCGGTGCAGCAGGGCCAGGTCTGCCAGATGGCCATGGAGCCAGACACCGGCCACGGCGCTCATATACGGATCATGAAGCAGCGGCAGAAGCGCGGTGATGATGCCGGTCAGCAGATCACCGCTGCCGGCCTGGGCCAGGGCGGGGTTCCCGGACTGGTTGATATAGATTTCCCCCTGCGGTGAAGCGACAATCGTGTGGGCCCCCTTGAGCACCAGGACAACGTTGTATTCCGTGGCGAACGCTGCTGCGACGCCAGGCCGGTCCGCCTCAACTGCTTCCGCGTCCATATGGCTGAGGGCACTGAATTCACCGATATGCGGGGTCAGGATCAGCGGGCACGCCGCCTGTCTGAGCTGATTGGGGTCTTTAATCATCCGCAGGCCTTCCGCGTCCAGCACCAGTGGGACCCGGCACTGACCGAGCAGGGTATCCAGTATTTCCTGCCGGCCTTCCAGCCGGTTGATGCCGCTTCCGAAGCTGACCGAAGCAGCCTGTTCAAGCACCGCCTGCAGGGCATTCCGGCGGTCATCAGCGCTGCTGAGCGGATAGAAAACCGGCGTCAGGCAGCGGACCGCGGCGATCGGATAGATACTTTCATCACAGAGGCAGCACACATAGCCGGCCCCGGCAGTTCTGGCCCCGATCAGGTTCAGGCACAGTGCCCCGGCCATGCCGCGGCTGCCGGCAATGATGAAGGTTTTCCCGTATGTGCCCTTGTAGGCAGTTTCATCACGTTCGGGATAGAGAGCCAGAAAGCGGTCTTCATCCATCTCGGTCAGGCCCTGGATATTGTCATGCGGCAGGCCCAGCGGGAGCAGCTCGGCACTACGGAACATCCGGTGATGTTTCCGCAGCATATGGAACGGTTTGTAACAGTCAAGGGCCAGGGTGATATCGGAATGGACAGCGTCCGGGTCACAGCGGCCGCTGTCACACTCACAGCCGCTGTTGATATCAATGCTGATAACGGTTTTGTCAGCCCGGTTGACCTGACGGAACAGGCCGCGCATGGCATCACTCAGTGTGCCGTGGAAGCCGAAGCCGTAGACTGCGTCCACGATGACCGTGCACTGCGCCAGGGCGGCAGGAAAGTCATCTGCGGCAACCAGCATCCCTTCATCCAGCTGCTGGAAAGCATTTAGAGCGGCAGCGGATACCGGCGCACCTTCGGCAAGAAAAACCATGACCCTGCGGTCGGTGAGCGCACGGGCAATGACGAAGCCGTCACCGCCGTTATTGCCTTTGCCGCAAAGAATCAGAATGATATCTTCCGGGGAGGTGAGTTCCCTGATGCGGCCGGCACAGGCAGTGCCGGCCTGTTCCATCAGGATCTCAACAGACTGTCCGGACTGCTGTTCAATCCGCAGCATTTCTTCTTTTATAACGATCATGATGACTTCCTTTCCGCAGGCAGGATTGCCTGCAGTACCGTAAGTGAGACGGATGTAACCGTCAGGTAAACCCATTCAGACAGGCCGCTGACAGCGCCGGCGGTTACTGCCAGCAGAAAGGCCAGCAGGATTCCGCCCAGATAAAACCGCCGCAGCTTCGCAAAGAGCCACAGCAGCTCGCACATCAGCACGATCTGAATGCCCAGCACCACATAACTGACCAGTACGTGCAGACCGGAGAAGAAATCTTCCCTGTTACCGTACGGGATCAGGACAGCCAGCAGTCCGGCGGCCAGAAACAGCAGGATCTGCTTCTGCCATGCGGTGATTTGCAGCCGCAGGCCCAGCCGGTAAAAAACCGCCAGCAGGTAAAGAAACGGCGGCAGGCAGCACAGCAGGAACAGCCTGGTCTCGCCCGGCATATTGATGACCCCGGTATAATTGCCGTCCGCGGATCTGCTCTGAACAAGCGGTACAGCCAGCAGGAACGGGATCAAAATGCACCCGGTCAGCAGGCTTATTTTGTGTTGCCGGACAATTTCACGCATAATAGAATTATATCATTGGTCCAGAAACCGGAAAGGATGCAGTCTATGAGAAATACATTCGGAAATGTACTGACCGTAACCCTGTTTGGGGAATCACACGGGCCGGAAACCGGCTGTGTGCTGGACGGACTTCCGGCCGGTTTCGCGGTGGATGAAGAACTGCTGCAGGCCGACATGGCAAAGCGGCAGGGCCTGCCGGAGCTGTCCACAGCCCGCCGGGAAGCAGATGAGGTAAGGATTGTTTCCGGGCTGTACAACGGCAGGACAACCGGAACCCCGCTGACCATCCTGATCGCCAACCGCAATGTCCGCCGCGGTGACTATGAGGAACTCGCTGACAAGCCCCGGCCATCCCATGCGGACTATACGCAATTCGTGCGGTACGAGGGTTATGCCGACCGTTCGGGCGGGGGACATTTCTCGGCCCGGCTGACCGCCCCGCTGACCGCTGCCGGCTCCCTGCTGAAGCAGATGCTGGCTGCGCAGGGTATCCGGGTGGGCACGCATGTGCTCTCTCTGGGGGATCTCAGTGACCGCAGGTTTGATGCCCTGGCGCCGGAGATCAGCGAACTGTCAGGAAAGAACCCGCCGGTGCTGGATGATGCTGTTATGGCTGAAATGAAGGCGGCTGTGGCGGCCGCCAAAGCAGCAGGGGACTCACTGGGCGGAACGCTCGAGACAGCCGTCTGCGGCCTGCCCGCCGGCGTTGGTGAGCCGTTCTTCGATACCGTGGAAGGGCATCTGGCCAAAGCGATGTTTGCCATTCCGGGCGTCAAGGGCATTGCCTTCGGGGCCGGCTTTGATTTTGCCGGGATGAAAGGCAGTACAGCCAACGATCCGTTTGTGAATATTGATGGAGCCATCCGGACGGAAACCAACCACAGCGGCGGAATTAACGGCGGCCTGACCAACGGCATGCCGGTGCTTTTCCGCACGGTATACCGACCCACGCCTTCGATTGCCAGACCGCAGAAAACCATTACCCTCAGCGATGGAACCGAAACCACCCTGACAATACAGGGCCGCCATGACCCGGCGGTTGTCCTGCGGGCCGCGGTGATCCAGGATGCCATGACATGCCTGGTGATCGGTGACCTGCTGGCCTCCCTTTATGGTGTGAACTGGCTGGAGAAGATAAACAGATGAAAAACAATCTTGTGATCATAGGCATGCCGACCGCCGGCAAGACAACCCTGTCCACACTGCTGGCAAAGCAGACAGGTCGCCGGCTCATCAGCATGGATAAAGAACTGGAAACAGAAATGGGCATGTCCATTGCGGACTGTTTTCAGCGTTACGGCGAGACACATTTCCGGGACCGGGAAAGTGATCTGGCCCGGCGGGTCAGCACAGAAAGTAATTGTGTCATTGACTGCGGCGGCGGGATTGTCCTGCGTGAGGAAAATATGCAGGCCCTGCGGAAAACCGGCACGATTATCTGGATTGACCGGCCGCTGGAGTTCCTGTTTCCGAGCACGGACCGGCCGCTGAGCCGGGATCCGGAAGCGGTGGCCGAGCTCTATGAACACCGGCAGCCGCTCTACCGGGCCTGGGCTGATCTCATGATTCACAATGACCGGAGCATCGAAGAAGCCCTGCAGGAAATTCTGGCAGCGGCCGGGAGGGCAGAATGAAGCTGCGGCTGACATACCATCCGGTACAGAACTGGCAGGTAGCCGTGCCGGCCGGCAAGTCGCAGAGCCACCGGGCCCTGATCACGGCAGCCCTGGCAGCCGGGACCTCCGTATTGGCAAACCTGCCGGACAATGAGGACATCCGGGCAACCCTGCGCTGTCTCGAACAGTTCGGGGCAGGTTTTGCTTTTTCCGGTGAACAGGTCATCGTGCACGGCACCGGCGGTCATCTTCCCGCCGGGGATTTGCACATGGACTGCGGGGCCTCCGGCAGCACCCTGCGTTTTATGATTGCCCTGGCCGGCATCCGTTCCGGCAGGACGGTTTTTACCGGGACCGGGCGGCTGCTGTCGCGGCCTCTGGCTGAGTATGAAGAACTGTTTGTCCGGCAGGGCCTGCGGTTTGAAAATGACGGTACACGCCTGGTGGTGGAGGGCGGCCTGCGCGGCGGGCTGTTCGCGGTATCGGGCGAGAGATCTTCCCAGTTTGTCAGCGGCCTGCTCATGGCCTTGCCGCTGCTGGAAGATGACTCTGTATTGCAGGTGAACGGCACGCTGCAGTCAGCCTCCTATGTGGACCTGACCGAACAGTACCTGGCCATGGCGGGCATCCGGGTCCGGCGTCAGGATCAGACCTGGACGATACCGGGAAACCAGAAATACCTTGCCCATGATACGGTCATCGGCCCGGATGTTTCGGCGGCGGCCCCGTTTGCGGTGCTGGCAGCCATGACAGATACCGAAGTCCTGATCAGCGGTCTGAAAACAGGCGCGCGCCATCCCGATATGCGGCTGTTTGCCATTCTGCAGGACATGGGCGCAGAGGTGTCCTTTGGGAAGGATGGCTGCAGGGTGCGGGGACGGAACCTGCTGCATGGCGTCACAGTTGATCTTTCGGACTGCCCGGATCTCGGACCGGTGCTCTTTGTACTGGCGGCCGCGGCAGAAGGAACAACCCGGTTTACCCATGCCGGCAGGCTGCGCTACAAGGAAAGCGACCGGCTGGCCGTGATGGCGGAAGAACTTGCACGGTGCGGCATTGTGATGACTGTCCTGGACGATGAAGTCATCATTGCCTCACAGCAGCCACGTCAGCCCGCAGCAGAACTGGAATGCCATGATGATCACCGGATTGCCATGGCCCTGAGCCTCATGGCTGCCCGGCTGAACGACCCGGTAGTTCTCGCTGGGACGGAATGCATTGCCAAGAGTTACCCGGATTATTTTGCCGTTCTGGAAAACGGCGGTGTTGTATGCACCGGGGCGTGATATAATTTCTGAACATGAAAAAGACAGAGAAAATCATCATCGCGGTCCTGCTGGCGGCATCCCTGCTGGCCGTCTTTCTGATGAAGAATCCGTTCTGGAAAAAAGAACCGGAAATCCTGGTTACCATTGAACATCAGGGCAAGGTCATATACGAGTTTGATCCGGCAAAGGACGCTGTTTATCATGTACATGGTTCCTACGGGGAACTCGATGTGGAAGTAAAGGACGGAAAATACCGGGTGACCAATGAAACCTGCCCGAACCATATCTGTGCCAATATGGGCTGGGTCAGTCCGGAGGAAGAACTGCCGATTGTATGCATGCCGAATGAAGTCATAGTCCTGGTGAAACACGATGGGAATGAATAAAACACGTCATTTTGTCTATCTGACATTGCTGAGTGCCATGGCGATTGTCCTGAACATGGTGGAATCGATCTACATCGGCTCGCTGGCGTTCGGGATCCGTGTCGGCCTGGCCAATATCATCGCCCTGGTCACGATCCGGTTCCTCGGGGTCAGGGACATGATTATTGTCAATCTGATGCGGGTTGTCATCGGGAATCTGCTGCGCGGCCTGCTGTTCGGCAGCACGTTCTGGATCAGTCTGGGCGGGGTGGTGCTTTCCAGCCTGGTGCTGATAGTTTTGGATTACATGAAGGCTTCACTGCTGTTTACTTCGGTGATCAGTTCGATTGCCCACTCGGTCGGGCAGGTGCTGGTGGTCATGACCTTCTACCGGCAGCCGATGATCATGACGATCCTGCCGTACCTGCTGGCCGGTTCGGTGCCCATGGGCCTGATTACCGGCTACACGGCCGGGCTGATGCTGAAGCGGATCAAACCGCTGCAGACAAGAATCAATGGCTGAAACAGCCATTTTTCTTTTATGCAGAAACCGGTGAACAAATTACAGTGCCGGCAGTATTTATAGTATTATTTAATCACTGGTACTATCTTTTATAAGATTATCTGTAGTCAGGAGGGCTCTGTCATGAAACACCCAGGAAAACACCGCACATTGGTGAACTGCCTGATCTCTGCCGCACTTCTTTTCAGCACTGCCTGCAGCAGCCGGAACTCCGATCCCGGGAATGCCCGCAATGCGGGTGAAAGCCCGGCCGTGGAAGAGGACCGCAGCGCGGACGGTAACTGGACGTTCGATGAAACAGTCACACTGAGTGCCCCGAGTGCCGATAAGGTCTATGACGGCGAGCCGCTCACAGCAGCGTCTGACGTGCTGGTTGAGGGACTGCCCGAGGACTTCAGCGCGGATGTTACCGTTGAGGGTTCCCAGACAGACGCGGGAACGAGCGAAAATGCAATTATACAGTATGTGATCCGCAACGAAGCCGGCGAGGATGTCACCGATCACTTCTCAGTGATTCATACAGTGAACGGAACCCTGACGGTTGAACCGGCCCCCATTACCATCTGGACAGGCAGCGCCGCCAAGGTTTATGACGGCACACCGCTGACCAATGCACAGGCCGGAATTAAATCTGATGACAATCCGGTTGTGGCGGCTGAAGGCATCAGTGTCAGGGCAACCGGCATCCGGACCACGGTCGGCCAGAGCCTCAATACATATGAAATAGACTGGGGCACAGGCAAGCCGGAGAACTATGTCATCACGGAGGAACTCGGCACGCTGACGGTTACGGCGAAGACAGCAGCCAGACCGAACCAGCCGGCCGCCCCGGTATATTATCCTGTTTACCAGGACACACCGCCGGTTCCACCGGCACAGCCGGACAACAAGCCTGATCAGCCCACGCAGACGGATGAACCTGAGCCGACTGTCGAGCCGGAAGCCAAGGAAATTACCATAACCGCGGATTCCGGCAGCAAGGTCTATGACGGCGAACCGCTGACAGTCATTTCCTATTCGATATATGGCCTGCCGTCAGGATATACATGCACCGCGGTCTGTACCGGCAGCCAGACAGATGCCGACACCAGTGATAATGTAATTTCTTCCTATACGGTGTATGACGAGGCCGGCCAGGATGTAACCGGCGAGTTCACGGTCAACGCCGTAAACGGAACCCTGACGGTTGATCCGGTTGAAGTTGTTCTGATTTCAGACTGCTTTTACGCTGAAGCAGCTCAGATCGGCATTATCAGATACGGTCTGAAGGTGCAGGTGAACAATGTCGATCCGGCTTATTACACGGTCGATCAGGCGGATGAAAACAGATGGCGGCTCAGCTTCAACTGGGGTGACAAAGCTGACGTGCACATTGATGTTGCGGAATATGACACATCCTATGCAATTTCGCCGGCCTATGATTTTGTTTCAGGCAGCCCGAGCAATTATTCCATCCAGACAGTTGAACAGGAAGGGATACTTGATGAAAATCGTGTGCAGTTTGACGAATCGGCGATGACAATCGCATTCCCTGTGTACTATGATAATTATTCCTTCAACCTGAGAAACTGTACACCGCTCCAAGTGTGGATAATTATCAAAGAAACATATGACAGAATGGCATCAGAGACAGAATATGATATCCAGGAAGCCATATATACTAATTTAAGAGCCCACTCGTGGATCTGATGATGCCTGCGGCAGGATAACCGGAACAATAAAAGAGGTTCGTGGCACCTCTTTTTCAGTCGTCCTAGTGGACAGTTGAGCACAAGAAGAGATTAAAAAGAGGAAGAAAGACGACTGTGCGAAACAGAGAATCCACCCGCTCGGCGGGTGGAGAGACAGGTGCTTCTTGTAGAAAGAAGCACCTCATCAAACCTATCATAGAGAGTGTCGAAGTCACTATGAGTAGAAAGGATGAGGTGCAAACATGGCCAAGAAGTACGATTCATTGGCACACACAAAATAT
>JAFRHT010000035.1 GCA_017433125.1 Solobacterium sp. | reverse complement strand
GCTCATATTCATAGGGACTCATGAGCACCTGGCCGCTGCTCACGCTGCTGGCCGCGGGCCGGTAGTTTTTGATCTCCGCCATGGTGCAGGGTTCCACGCCCCAGGCATGGTCGATCAGCAATTCCGCGTTAATGCCGAACAGTTTGAACAGCAGGGCCTCATTGTGCAGGTCATCATCCTTTCCCAGAGAACAGCGGGCTATATCACCCATTGTCGTCATACCGTACTCCTGCAGTTTTGCCGCATAGCCCCGGCCCACCCGCCAGAAGTCCGTCAGCGGTTCATGCGCCCAGAGCTGTTTCCGGTATTCCCTTTCATCCAGTTCGGCAATCCGCACCCCGTCTTCATCCGCCGGCATATGCTTGGCCACAATATCCATGGCCACCTTGGCCAGGTACATGTTCGTGCCGATACCGGCCGTGGCGGTGATGCCGGTCGTCCGCAGCACATCCCGCACCATCAGCAGGGCCAGTTCATGCGCACTGACGTGGTATGTGTTGAGATACGGGCCCGCGTTGATAAATACTTCATCGATGGAATAGACATGGATATCTTCAGGGGCGATGTATTTCAGATAGATATCATAGATTCTCGTACTGTAATCGATATAGAAACTCATGCGGGGCATGGCAATGACAAAATCCAGTTCCAGATACGGATCCTTAGCCAGCTCATCGCTGTGATACGACCTGCCGCGGAACGCGTGACCGTTAATTGCCTCCCGGCGCTGCCGGTTGATGCGCCGAACCGCCTGAAGCACCTCAAACAGACGGGCCCGGCCCGGAATGCCGTAAGCTTTCAGGGACGGCGAAACAGCCAGACAGATCGTCTTGTCTGTCCGGCTTTCATCTGCCACTACAAGATTGTCATTGAGCGGGTCCAGCCCGCGCTCAACGCATTCAACCGAAGCGTAGAACGACTTCAGATCGATCGCAATATATCTTCCTGTTTCCGTCATGGGTTCCTTTTAGAAAACAGGGTCACTGCCCTGTTTCCGGTTATTTCTTGGTGTCGAAGCTCTTCAGGATATAATCCACAAAGACATCCAGGTTTTCCGAAGCGCTCTTTTCCAGCGTCTCGAAGCACAGCAGATGCAGGGTGCCTTCATCATCAACGAAGATTACATCGGTATATCTGGTGTCATCCGAGAAGGACATGTCCACCCGCTGGGCCTCATAGCCGGCTACCTTGGCGGTCCCGTATACCGTATCCGTCAGGATATCACCGTAGTTTTCCTCAATTGACTCCACTTCCCATTCAATCCATGTGTCCGCCTGACCGACAACCGGATCATAGTCCTCCAGTTCCTTTGCTGTATAGCTGTAGGTCATGAAACTGTAAGCACTGTTCTGCCGGCTGTCAACGTACCGCAGGGTTATACTGGCCGGGTCATCTGTTTCACTGACATCAATCCAGCTTTTCGGAATATCGAAGAAACCGATATCTTCCATGCCCTCGCGGATGGCCGATTCTCCCGGCCACGCAGGCGCTTTGCTGCCGCATCCGGCCAGCAGGACTGCCGCCATGATTGCACACAATGTCTTTTTCATATGTATCTTCCCCTTTTTATCTCTTGTTTTTATTTTAGCGGAAGAAACGCACCGAAGAAAGAGCTGCACGCTAATCTGCCGGAGCTGCCAGCCTGGCAATGACCCGGTCGCCGACAATGAAACACACCTCACAGCCGGTTTCTTCACCGAATGTCTCATAGATATAACCGGCCGAATGCGTGCCCCGGGCCACCGTACGCACCGAGTTGGCCACATAGCCGTACTTGACATCCATATCCGAAAAGACAGCGATTGCTTCGTCATCATAGCTGTTCGTGCGGTCCTTGATGAGTTTGAGCTGCTGCTTCGGGCGGAAGATCTCACTGCCCTGATACTCCTGTACACCGACGATGGTGATATATGTTTCCTTCATCCTGTCATCCTCCTGACGGCCCCATCCTATCCCTGTCCCCGGTACAGAAAAACTGCCAGGCATGCTATACTGAAGCCGGAGGTTTCATCATGGCAGAAAAAAAGACCAGCGCCTTTGCCCTGCTGCGCATCCTGAAGAAATACAGTGACGAGGATCATATCCTGAGCGCCCGTCAGATCATCGATATGCTGGATGAGTTCTACGGCATCCGGATCGAACGGCGGACCCTGTACTCCAACATTGAGATGCTGGAACAGGACGGCTATGTGATCAGCCGGTATGAAGATAACGGCAGGGGTTATTATCTGAAACAGCGGCAGTTCGACAAGGCGGAAGTGCTGCTGCTGTGCAACGCGGTGCACGCTTCCCATTTCATATCCGCCAGCCAGAGTGACAATATAATCCGCAAGCTGCTCGACACCCAGAGCAGCCACCAGGCCCGTGAATTCAAGGATTCGGTCTATCTGCCCAACCGGCAGAAGACAAACAACACCCAGCTGCTACAGAATATCGCCCGGGTCTCGGAAGCCATCCGCGACAGCCACCCGGTCAGCTTTACCTACCTGCGCTACAATACCCGCAAGCAGCTGGAACCGCGCCGGCATCTGCCCTACGAGGTTGAACCGCGGTACATTGTCTACGCTGACAGCCGGGCCTATATGATCGTTACCAGTGACTCGCATCCCGGTTTCGCCCATTACCGGCTGGACCGCATGCAGGATGTCAGGGTGCTGGACGGCCATGTCCGGCCATTGAGCCGGGATCTCGACGCATATGAGTATGCCCGCAACAAGCTGTTCATGTATGCCGGGGAAATGCAGTGGGTTACGTTCCTGTGCCAGGCCCGCATCATGGACCATATGATTGACCTGTTCGGCCCGGAAGTCATGATCATCACCCGCAGCGACGAGCAGTTCACCATCCGTGTGAATACCAGCACCCGGGGCGCGATGTTCCTGGCCCAGCAGTATATGGATTCCATGGAAATCCTCGAACCGGAGAGCCTGCGGCAGGAATTCATCAGAC
Source organism: Solobacterium sp. (assembly GCA_017433125.1). Classification (GTDB taxonomy): domain Bacteria; phylum Bacillota_I; class Bacilli_A; order Erysipelotrichales; family Erysipelotrichaceae; genus Bulleidia. The sequence continues at coordinate 13,624 of JAFRHT010000035.1, read as the reverse complement.
AGCTGCAGAACACCATGAAGCGATACGAACAGAAATGAGGCAGCCATGAAACAGGAAACTCTTGATATCATCAGGAAATTTACGGAAGACCGGGACTGGGACCAGTTCCACTCCCCGGCCAACCTGGCCAAATCGATCGTCATTGAGGCGGCCGAACTGCTGGAATGTTTCCAGTGGAGCGATGAATACGATCTTGAACATGTCCGGGAGGAACTGGCAGATGTGCTGGTCTACTGCGTGGATATGGCCGACAAGCTGGGACTGGACATGGACGAGATCATCCAGGCCAAGATGAAGAAAAATGCCGCGAAGTACCCGGTGGAGAAAGCCCGGGGTTCCGCGGCAAAGTATGATCAGCTCTAAGACGCAGTGATGCGTCTTTTTTATTCGGATGCCTTGAAGTTATAGACCGGCTTCAGGATTTCCCTGACCTCTACTGTTTCGTTAATGACATTCAGAATCGCTTCCTTCGGCTTGTAGGCCATCGGGGCTTCGTCCAGGGTTGCCCGGTTCACCGAAGTGGTGTAGATGCCGCTCATGGCCTCAGCGTATGCATTCATGTCGAGGGTGTTCTTCGCGGCTGCCCGGGACATGAGCCGGCCGGCCCCGTGCGGGGCTGATTCGTTCCATTCCGGGTTGCCCTTGCCAATGGCCAGGATGCAGCCGTCCCGCATATTGAGCGGAATCAGGATTTTTTCACCCTTATGAGCTGAGATGGCGCCCTTGCGCAGCACCCGTTCCTTTGTGTCGATATAGTTGTGAATCGTGTGGAACCCTTCACCTGCTGTTAAACCGCAGAACCTGACAATGAATTCTGCCATGTATTCACGGCTGCGACGGGCAAATGCCTGGCAGATCTCGATATCGTGCAGATAGTCCTCGAAAGCCTGGCCGCTGAGCCAGCAGAGGTCTTCAGGCATATCCGCCTTCTTCTGCCGCCACGCTTCATCCAGCTTCCGCAGGGTCTTCTCGATCTGCTTTTCATTGCCGGTTTCCTTCAGCATCCGGATGGTCTCCTGCCGCTGCTGCAGGTATTCGGCCCGGCCGCGGTGCTGGTCCACAGCCATCTGCTGGTAGATTTCCGCCACCTGCTTGCCCAGGTTGCGGCTGCCGGAATGGATTACCAGGTAATGCGTGCCGTCTGCGGCCGCGTCGATTTCGATGAAATGGTTGCCGCCGCCCAGGGTCCCAAGGCTTCGGCGCAGCCAACTGAGTTCCTTCAGTGAACCAGCGCACCGCAGGTCCGCAAGCGGGAACGGTTCCTTTTCCTCGTTCCAGACATTCCGGCCGGACGGGATGATATGCGCCGCCCGGTCCACTGCCGCCAGATCGATGTCACCCTGACCGAGGGACAGTGTGTACATCCCGCAGCCGATGTCAACCCCGACGATGTTCGGCACCGCCTTGTCAGTGATGGTCATGGTCGTCCCGATCGTGCAGCCCTTGCCGGCATGGACGTCCGGCATAATGCGGATCCGGCTGCCGGCGGTAAACGCATGATTGAGCATGCGGGTGATCTGGGCCACGGCTGTTTCATCTGCGATTTCCGCGTAGCAGACCGCTGTATTGTACTTTCCGGTAATTTCAAACATCGCCGTTCCTCCTTTCCGCCCGGGCTGCCTGTTCCCTGAAATATGAATATACGTGCCGTTTCCGACTGCCCCCTGTTCTTACCTGCTGTTCAGCCAATGAGTGACAGATGCCCTCCTGGCGGGAGCGACCCGTCAGTACACCTGCCCGATGTTGCCATCCATGCTCATGCGGGGGTGTTGCCCGCACCGCCAGCCGTGCTAGGGTCTCTTCCATATCCATAATAGAGTCACAGGAATGCCCTTGACCGGCGGACTGTACCCGGAAGTTATACGCGGATTTCTCCGTTTCATGGGCTGCAGAATTATGGTAATACCCTGGTTTGTACCGGTTACCGGCCGATACCTTTTATGCGGTTTCCGCACAGGGCTTATTCCCCACACGGGGCGTCTATTGTTTCTGCCTTCCTTACAGTGCCTTAGCAGCCAGAACAGTCAGTGCATTCCCTTAGCGTTGACGGGCTGTCCGTCTCCTCCGGCACATCACTGTACCGCTCCGGCACCTTCGCTGCGGGTATCCTCGCAGCGTCGGACCTGCTGTCCGGGAATCCTCAGCGGCTCTCACAGAAGCCTCTGCACTGAGTTCCGTATATCCATATTTCAAAGAACAGACCGGCCTTTCCTTTACCGGGACTGAAGCAGGCACGCTTCAATCCCGGCAGCGGGCACCCGGCCGTCACCGTCATCCGGTGACAATTACAGTATAGGTCCCTTTCAATACCTGCAAAATTCTCAGATATCAATTTTTATTTGACCCCTGTATTATTCTGTAAACAAGTATTTTCAGTAAAAACATCGCTGTTTTATGACCCCTTTTTATGGTACATTGATATTGTAAGAGGAAAAAACATGGAAGAAAAAATCAAGATTTATATCGGGAAAAGAACCCGGGATATCCTGTACAAGGACATGGAACTGTTTGAATTCTTCAAATCCGGCATGACCCTGAATAAAAATGACTTTCTGAACACCCTGCTGGCCAACTATTTTGAGGCTTACCAGGAAGCCGGCAATGCCCGTTATGCGGCCATGAAGGCAAAACTGCGGGAAGCCGGGCTGAAGGAACAGGCCGCCGGGGAAGTCGCCGACGAAATCATGCACATGACCAAATACAGCCGGAATGACCCGGACGGGAAATACGACGTAACCATGTCGCTGAAGCCGACAAAGAAGACCAGTGATATCATTGCCTATATCCAGAGCACCCTGCTGGCCCATACTTCCCTGTCTCAGTACTTCCGGGACCTGTTTGAAGCCTATACGGCCATGCCGCAGGATGAGCGGGAAAAAATCATCTTCCGGGACAGCTATGAAAAGATCCGCCAGGCCATTGCCGAAGACCGCATGATCTACTTCATCAACCGCACGACTAGCAAAAAGATCGAGCATACGGTTTCCCCGTATTCCGTCGCCTCGGCCAAAGAAGAGCTGTTCAACTATGTCCTGTGCCAGCAGGATGGCCTGCCCTTCACCATCCGGCTCAGCCGCATCAGCGGGGTTATCCTGCTCAACCGGAAGCGGGAACTGGCCCGGGAGAATGTTGCCTGCCTGAAGCGCATGGAACAGTACGGACCCCAGTTCCTGATTCTGCAGGACCGGGAGATCTGTATCCGGCTGAGTGAGGAAGGCATCCGCCAGTACCAGTACCGCTATGTCCACCGGCCGGAAACATCCCGTATTGAAGGCAGTCTGTACTACTTCAACTGCTCGGAAAACCAGGTCATGCAGTACTTCTCCCGGTTTGGCCGCCATGCGGTCATCGTCTACCCGCAGGACCTGGCTGAACAGATGCTTGTCTTCCATTCCTCGGCCCGCAAGGCATATCAGAAGGAACTTGAGAAAAAAGAAAAACCGGAATGATTCCGGCTTATCCGCGGCGGGCTTCGATCAGCGGCCTGTCCCAGAAAATAACACCATTCAGCCGGCCGGCAATCTGACCGGCTGTTTTCTGTACTTCCGCCAGATACTGCTCGTCCCTTTTGGCAGTGCGCCTGCCTTTGCCGCTGAACAGCACTTCGCTGCCATACGCGTCATAGGAGATCCGGAAATCCTCCGGGTCTTCATGCGGGAAGAAGCTGACACTGACCTCATAGGTAATCGTGCCGGCTTCCGAAGTGGCTGTCAGTTTGACTGCCGCCCCGTGCCGCGGGACATCCGCGTATGTGCACGCAGCCGCGAAATACTGTTCATAGACATCAATGACTTTCATACTGTGTCCTCACTGATGTCATTGTAGCAGAAAGAAAAACTGCAGGATATCCTGCAGTCTTCCATACGGTTCAGTGCTTGCCGCCGCGCTTTCTGTAATCCTGCCGGATCCCTTCAAGATCCTCCGGGGCCAGCGTCCTGCCGCGCCGCATGTGGCGGATCGCGTCTGACAGTGTATCATAGTTGTTCCTGGTGCCGGCCGCATCGGCGTGATACCGGCTGGCATAGCGGCGGTCCATGCCCAGGGTTTCGGCTGTTTCTTCAGCGTCGATGTTCGCGCCGAGGAACACGAACTTCCAGCCGGCCTCCTCCCGGGCCTTGATCAGGTTCCGGATGTCCGGATATGTGTAATGCCGGCTGCTGTTCTCGTAGCCGTCCGTGATGATCACGGCAACGGTGCTGTCCGGCCGGCCCTTCGGGAAGGTTTCCTGGCGACGGGTGATTTCGTTGACGGTATCGCCGACCGCGTCCAGCAGGGCTGTGCTGCCGCCGGGGATGTAGTCCCGCGCCGTGAGCGGCCTGACGTTCGCGATCGACTCCCGGTCATGGATCACCTGCATCCTGTTGTTGAAGAGAACCGTTGTGACCATCGCTTCCCCCTCTTCCTGTTTCTGCTGTTCCAGGAAGCTGTTATACCCGCCGATGGTATCGGATTCCAGTCCGTTCATGGAACCGCTGCGGTCGATAATGAAGATGATTTCTGTCATTTTGTTCATGTTCTGTCCTCCCTTTTCACCTGTATCATACCGGTGCAGGGAAAAGAAAAGGTCGCCGTGGAGGCGACATTTATTCCCGCAGGAGGCGTTCGCTGTAGTGGTCAAGCACTTCGTTGACATCCATGAGATCATAGATCTCGTGTTCCAGGCAGAAGCGCACAATCACATCCCGCCGGCTGGCATCTGAAAAGGCATAGCCGGCCCGGGTCATGAGATCCGTTGCCCGGTCCTCATCCAGTTTCAGGGCCAGGCACAGGGCCATGACCGTATCTTTCAGAGGGATACTGCCGCCGCGGATCTTGGCAAAATAGCGCCGGTCCAGCCCGGCCCGCCGGTAGATTTCGGCATCGCTCTCCCCGGTTTCATCCATCAGCCTGAACAGGAGTTCCCTGAATGATTCCTGCCGCTGTTTCAGCAGCTTGTCCAGGTCGGCGGGGATTACCGCATTGTAACTGTACTCGGCATCAACGGAGACGGATTCTTTTCGATGAGAGCCCGGGAGCGGTTCTTTCATGTAACTGCCTGCGGCAGCCTTGCGCGGGCGCCAGACCCGGTGCAGATATGAATCAAGTTCCAGGTATAATTCTTCCTTCATAGCACATCCTTCCGGCCCCATCATATCACGTTTGCCTAAAGCAGTCTGCCGGTGCCGCCGCAGAATTGTTCCGTCACACGGATCAACTCTTCTGCCGTTTCCTGCAGCAGTGACATCGGGGTGGCTTCATTGCCCTGGACAATATAGAAAATATTCCTTGAAGTCTCGGTTACCTTGTCCTTTTCCACCTGCCGGATTTCGAGATGGCAGATGATCTCATTGCTGTCATCGATATACGAGTATTCCCCGGCCCGGACCGGCTTCAGCTCGTCGCTGCCCAGCGGCACAAAACGCTCGCTGCCGTCGGTCAGCCGCAGGGTCACGTTGCCGGCAAACCGGTCGATGTCATGGGCTCCCAGGGCCAGCTTTGAGCGCATGGAAATGATGTTGTAGATATCCACGGCCTTGTTGATGGCGAAGAGTTCCTGCTTCTTCAGCAGCAGCTTCACGAGGTTTTCACAGGCCGGGATGTTCTTGCGCCGCGGCACCCCGACCTTTTCGTGCAGCCGGTAGAAACCTTCAAACACGGGATCATTCTTATAGTCATAATCCGTGTAGAAAGCCAGCAGTTCCCGGATGGCTGTCTGCCGCCAGGCGATGTATTCTTCTGTGATTTCCTGATTGTCGATATTGCTGATCTCTACACCCATGGCCTTGACGCCAAGGGCTTTTACTTCGTCCGTTACAATAAATTTCATTCTTCGCTTTTTCCTTTCCGCATAATAAAAACCGGTAACCCGGCATCCGTTGTCTGCAGAAAAGATCAGCGCACAGCAGGCCGGGCAGATGTAGATTGGTTGTGCTTTGTAAAGATGCTCGTCATGCCAGACCTCTTCTTTCTATCCAGATTGTACAACAGCCGCAGACAAAACTGTGAATTTTGATCCGCCAGGCAGTATCAGTCAGTAAACAAAAAGCCCGCAGCAGCGGGCCTTTCGTGTTTATTCGCCGGCGAAGTGCCGGTAGGTTTTATACATCAGCGGGATGCATTCCTTCCGGAATTCCTCATAACCATCCGGATAATCGTTTGTCGTCAGGGAATACTCCTGACCGTTGGCGAAATGGATAGTGATTTCAAGGGACTGCTCACCGTCTCCGTCACTGCTGTTCTCACCGTTCAGCGCCGGGAAGCCGTACTTCTCCAGCAGGTCCAAATACCGCCCGACCGGCAGTTCTTCGTCAGTTGTGTCATACGTGCTGATATTGATTCCCTTCTCAAGGAAATGACCCTCGGGATCCTGGCAGGAGAAGACCCACTGTTTCCGGATCGGGTTCAGTTCCAGCCGGAAGTATTCGCCCCGGGGAGAACTGTACCGCGGGATCGCGATCGCCATCAGGTCCACTTCGGCATCCGGGAATTCCTTCGGATAATATGCCGACCAGTCTTCGTGGGCATGGAAGAAGCGGGACAGCGTCCGGGTGATGTCATTTCCGTTCGGCGGCCAGGAATTGTAGCCCCTTGCCTTAACCGTTGTGCCGTCGGAGAAGGTCATGGCAAAGCGGAATGAATCGTCCATGTCCAGCACTCCTTCCGGCGCGCTGACATGCCCGTCAAAACCGTCCCAGGCAAGAATATCGTATTCCAGCAGGACTTTTACCAGCTGATCGATTTCCTCCGCCGGGACAATCACCGTACTTGTCCTGCCGTAATACGGTTCGTTTGCCTGCAGTTCCTGCCAGTCTTCCCCGTCGATTTCCGGCCAGTACAGTTCACTGCCCGAGGTGCGGACTTCATAGCCTTCATCCGTGCGGCGAATGCTCAGGGCCGGGCCGATGGCCGTCCCTTCCGTACGGTATTTCAGGCCGGTCAGGACAGCCCCTGCCGGCAGTGCCTGCGGGGCAGTCAGGATCTCTTCCTCTTTTGCCGGGACAAACATGATATTCTGCCGGTCAGCATCATCCATTTTGATGCTCAGGATGATCCTGTTCCGGGCAAAGACGATATCATAGACCGCAAAATCTGTATAGTCACTGCCGGGCCAGGCCGCCGCGGTTTCTTTGATATTGGCATCAGTCAGTTCGTCAGAACGGGTCGCAAAGCCGCTGTAGCAGTATACCGGCACCGTGGCACAGGGCGTCGCGTAACGGCGCAGGACCACTTCCCGGGCTTTCACCTGCAGGCTCCACTGCGGTGATCCCGGTGCGACCCACAAACCCTGCAGGTCTTCCGGCAGGTCAATTTCCTCCCGGTACATGCCCGGACCGTCCATGATATTGCCGATGACCCGCTGCTGATATTGTTTCCAGGCGAAAACACCGGCTGCCACAATAACCGCAGCCGCAAGCAGTAATTTCATAAGCTTTCCCTTTCCAGCCATAGTATCTGTTCCTCTGCTGCTATCATTATAGAAAAACCGCCCGGAAATGTACCTCCACTTCCGGGCAGTCTGCCGGCTGTATTTACTTCATTTTGTGGCCGCAGTGCGGGCAGAACGTCTCTGTGCCGTCCAGTTTCTCACCGCATTCCGGACAGAGAATCTCCGGGGCTTCCAGCGGCTTGCCGCAGTTCTTGCAGTAGACAGCACCGCTGCGGTTGGCTGTGCCGCAGTGCGGGCAGATGGTCTCACCGGCCGGGGCCTTGGCTGTCTTCTTCGGGGTTTCCGGTACGATCTTCTTATAAAACTCCTCGAAATCGAACAGCGGCTTTTCTTCCGGTTTCTTTCTTTCCGGCACTACCCAGGTACCGTCCAGTACCTGCCGGTACTGCTCCGAAGCAGCCCACTCGGTGCATTCCAGGGCACGGACAGACATGAACGGATGGGAGGCATTGGCCAGCATGTAGAATTCCATGGTCTTGTCCCACTTGGAATCCTTGATCAGGTTGCGATATTCCTTCGCCTGGTTCATGAAGGCTTCACGGTTCAGCTCAGCATTGATATTGTTGCTGAAACCGGCCAGGCGCATGCATACTTCCGCCATCTTGTCGGCTCCGCCGTCACACAGCACGGCAGCCCGGTCTGCGGAGTATTCACTGCAGCGCATCCAGTAGAAGAACGCGACCTGCAGCGGCAGCGTGAAGAGACTGCCCAGCGGCAGCCGGGACATCGTGCCGGCGGTGCCGCCCAGCAGGATGCCGCCCATGGTCCGGTACAGCACATGGTGGCAGGCAATATGGCCGCACTCATGGGCCAGGATCGTCGGGATCAGTTCATCCGGCAGCGTATCGAGCAGGCCCGAGGTCAGGACGATATAGGGCTTTGTTTCTCCGGAGGTGAAGGCATTCGGCCTCACATCCATCATCAGGTACAGTTCCGGCACCTCAATGCCAAGTTTCTCACAGATCGGCGGCAGCATCTCCGCGTACTTCGGCAGCTGATCCTTGTCGATCCGGATGAATGATGACATATTGCGCAGGTGACCCTGGCGTTCACTGAATTCCTTCAGAAAGGCCTTCATCAGTTGGGAGAAACCCGGAATGGCCTTCAGGGCTTCCAGCGCGGCCAGATCATCGTCGTGGATATAGTTTTTCGCATCAATGGACATAGCGTAATCCTTCTTTCCAGCTTCTTGCACAATATATTATAGCAGGCCCGCAGGCCTGCTTTATTAAGATCCCATGAAGGGATTCTGAACTTTACGTGAAGTGATTTCCCGGTAGAAGCTGTCCACCACTTCCAGCATTTCATCCGAGAGCCGGTCCCGGGTCTTCTGCACGAATTCCTCCGGCATGCCGTAGAAGGCTTCGGCCATCCCGCCGGCAATGCAGGTCAGGGTGTCGCAGTCACCGCCCAGGGAAACGGCGGTGCGGATGACATCCTCGAAGTCCTGGCCTTCCAGGAAGGCGGTGATCGCTTCCGGGACGGTTTCCTGACAGCTTTCGACATGGTGGTAATACGGACGGATCTCATCACAGTTGCGGGAGAGATCTTAGTTGAATTCTGTTTCGACATACCTGCGGATGTCTTCTTTGGTGTGCCCCATGCGGGCCAGGTAGATGACGGCGGCGGTGGCTTCAGCCCCTTTGATGCCTTCCGGGTGGTTATGGGTCACCGCGGCACTGAGCCGGGCGAACTTCCTGGTTTCTTCCAGGGAGTCATACAGCCAGCCGGCGGAAGATACCCGCATGGCACTCCCGTTGCCATAACTGCCGTAGGGTTCTTCCATGTCTGTGAACAGCCACTGGTAGAACCGCGTGCCGTAGCCGGCGTACGGGTAAGCGGAACCCCAGCTTTTCATTGATCCGATCAGATACTGCCGGACGGTTTCCTCATCCGCGTCCTGCCCCGCTGCCAGCAGGGCTTCGGCTACCGCGATGGTCATGACCGTGTCGTCTGTGAAGTGTGTACCGTTGGAGAACATCCTGAAGTTTTTGCTTTTGGGTCCCCGGTCAAATTCGAACGGTGCCCCTACCATATCTCCCATAATAGCTCCTAACATCTGCATTACCTCTCTTTCTGATTCCATCATACCCAATCCGGCACAGTAAAAGGTCGCCCGGCGGGCGACATTTACAGAGTCAGCAACTTGTGGTTCATATTGAACAGGACTGTTTCAATTTCCAGCAGGTCCGGATTGCCTTTGGCAAAGAACGACTCGATGATCAGGTCGCGCTCATCAGCCGGGGAGAACGCGTAGCCGGCCCGGGACATCAGGTCCCGCAGCTGCGCCAGGTTCAGCTTCAGCGCTGCCCCCAGGGCGATCACCGTATCCCTTGAGGGATGATACGATGGATTCGAGCGGATCTTGGAGAACAACTTGCGGTCGATGTTGGCGGCCCGGTAAACGTCCGGATCGGTCATCCCCCGCTCATCAATCAGCTTGAACAGGCGCTGCTGGAAGGTCTCATTGATATGCGGGAAAGCGGTGGTCAGCCGGCTGTTGCCGTACTGTCGCACATATCGTTCCGGCATCTTGTGTTCATCGATATAACTCTGGACATCGGTAAATTCCTGCCGGGAGATGGCAAAGGATTCCCGGTCATAAACGACCAGCAGGATGTCCATATCATGATTGAGCAGGTACTTGCCGATGGCGCTCATGGCTGTCTGCAGGGCTTCATCTTTCGGGAAACCGAATGTCCCGGAAGAGATCAGCGGGAACGCGATGCTGGCACACTGCAGTTTTTCCGCCAGTTTCAGGCAGTTCTCATAGCACTGCCGCAGCGTGACCAGTTCATCGTGCCCGCCGCCCTGCCATACCGGTCCGACCGTATGGATGATATAACGGGCATCCAGGCCGAAGGCCGGGGTCTCAAACGCCTGTCCGGGTTCGATATAGCCGATGGCCTGCCGGGCTTTGAGCAGTTCTTCTTTCCCGGCCGCCCGGTAGATGGCCCCGTCAGCCCCGCCGCCGGCAATCGGCTGGGGGTCGGCACTGTTGACAATGGCATCGGCTGTCACTTCGGCAATATTGTTGCGGATGATACGGAACGGCATAGGCTCACCTGTCCTTTCTGTTCTTGTCCATCAGGAAAACAATCACTGTCTGAGTTTATTATATCCCTTCACCTGTGCAAAAATCCGTGCAGCGGGGCACGGATTCATGTGTTTATCAGTTTTCACCGAGCACAATGACGCTGTCTTCCAGGCCGAGATAGACAGAATCATGCAGGCCGGGGTTGAATACGCTCTCCCCGTCTTTTATATACCCGAGCATGATGTATTTCTGCCGCAGAGCCGTCAGCCGCAGCTCAGCCACGGTATGCTCACCGGTGCAGAACAGTGTGCCGGCATTCTTAAGATACAGCTCATTGCCGTGGTTCGAGAGAATTTCCCCGAAGACACCGGCCAGTTCCGGACTCTCGGCCAGCTGGGCCAGGAACAGTGAAGACATGTTGGAAGAGACCACAAAATCGGTATGGTCATCGGCAGCCACCAGGTTCTGGTTCTGCTCACGGCACAGTTCGGCTGTGATGTTGAAGGCCAGGCTGTAACGGGTCCGTACATCACGCAGGTTCAGCAGCCGGAATATCGTCCGCATGTCGTCTTCTTCCTCATCCCCTTCGTGATCGCACAGCAGGACAACATGATCAGCCTGCCGGGCCAGATCCGCCAGGGCCATTTCCTTTGACATATCTGCCTCGGAGAAGGTTACGGTAAAATCACAGTCACTGGCGATTTCCCTGATGACATCACGCGGGTAGTCACCGGTTTCAGCCATGATAACATCCGTGACATTTTCCGGCAGTTCCGTCAGGATCGTATCAAGTGACGCATTGGCCCCGATAATCAGGACAATGCCGGCTTCCTCTTCCTCCTCATCCATCATCCGGTCAGCCGGCACTACGGCTACTTCCACCGGCTCCTTCAGCAGGATTGCCGCACTGCGGTCCCTGGCAAATACCAGCAGCTGATCACCTGGCCCGAGCACGGTGTCCGGTTCAGGGTTCAGGGTAATCTTGCCGTGACTGCTGATGCCGACCGGCAGGGCCTGGTCCACCTGCAGCATCAGATCCTCAAACCGCAGCCCTTCTATGCCGTCCAGGGAAATCGTGTAGAGCTCGGAACCTTCAAAGTTGAATACTTCCCGGAACACCTCCGAAAGTCCCGGCTGGGTGCAGGAATGCGCGATGATCTTGGCAATGGTGTCATTGGTCTGTAATGTGGTCACGTTATGCTGGCTGGCAATGGTCGGCGGGAAGCGGTATTCATCTTTGGAGACAATCGTCCCGATCCGGACCTTGTCATTGTCGGAACTGTTGATGATCGTGGATACCGCCAGAAGTGCCTTCATGGTCCGGATATCGTCCGTCGGGGCAATGATGACGGTGCGGCAGGTCTCCAGGGAAAGCTTTTCCAGTGTCGCCGGATCAAAGATATCTACTGTCCGGCAGATGATCCGGATATTGGCGGGAATCTCGATATTATCACGTATGCTTTCTTCCATTTCGTCCCGCTCAATGTCATCAGCCACCACGATGGTGCAGGGATTGCCGGCCGCTGCCAGGATCAGCTGGCGCAGCAGAGTATACTCACCCGGATAGAAACCCAGGACAACGATGTGATCTTCCTCCAGCACAGCAGAGTTTCCTTTGCGCAGGCTGGTAATCTTCTCTTCAATGGCACTGGAAAAGATACCGATCAGCACGCTGGTAATGAGCAGGCCGGCAACTGCGGCCACGGCCATGAACAGTACGTAAACCAGGCTGCCGTCACCGGCTGAAGGCATCCAGGCATTGATGACGGTAACCATGGTTTCCCAGAAGGCTTCAAACAGGCTCACTTCCCCGTCGAATACGCTGATCACTGCCGCGAGCAGCACAATGATCAGCACTGTCGCAATGACCAGCAGCCGGATCAGGCTGAGGCTTCCGCGGGCCATCTGGTTGTCAAACCAGTATAAAAAGCGTTCTTTTCTGGACGGACGTTTCATGGTAATTACCTCCTCTGGTTTCGGCAATACTGCTGTGAGGTCGGATCAGTTGCTGTCTGTATGAATGATTAAAAGATATACTACTTTAATTTTATTATATCTGTTCTCATGAAAATCCGCCCTGCCCTTATGGGTAATAAAAATCCTCCGTGACAGAGCACAGAGGAGTATCAGGTTTATCAACCGGCTATTTCCATTCGATATTCAGTTTTTTTGTCAGCGCAGTCCTTCAGATACTGGCCAATGAGGGTTTCGGGAATTTGATGTAATATGCTTTCTTCATTCGTATACGTTTATTGCTGTAACCGGAGTAAGAATTGCAAAAGTATCCAAATGATCATTTTACCTAATCAGCAACATCTGTAATATCATAACAGCCCGTTTTTTTTGTGTGCACTATGATGACAATAGGAGCATCATAATAAAACTTATCTGTATCCTTAAAGTCGGTTACACCATCAATTGATATGCTCTTAATTGTTCCTGGTTTATCAAACTCAATCCATCCTACTTTATTCGTTCTGAATAATTGAATGTTCGTGAAACCTTTTTCTGTTAGTTCTTCTTTCACGTCTAAATAGGGTTCATTTTTGTACTCTGAAGATTTTCTCTCTATTTCAATTTTAGCTTCATAATACTCGATTATTATATTGGCATCTTTATTTACATAACAATCACCTTTAGTAAACCATTTGTCATCGATTTTAATGCTGGAAATCATATGTTCATCATCTCTATATTCCCAACTTTTAGAAACCAAAGTAACGTTATGTATTTTATGTGTAAAATTTAGTGATGGTAATACTTCGCTGTATTTCTTTTCTTTCCATCCGTCAAATAACTCAGTTATATCAACCCGATTACCGCTACTATACCTTACTATTATTTCAGCATTTGGATCCTGAAGTTGATTTTCATTGTCAATTTCATCTCCATCCGCGATCACTCCCACAACAGTATAATCTTTTGCCCATCCAGTTGTGATCTCTTCTGTCTTAACACTGGCAAACCCTTTCAACTTTAACTCTTCAAGTACGTCTTTGTAGTCTCGGCCAAGGAATTCCCCAATTTCTACCATGTATTTATAGCGGGAGATTACTATTTCTGCGTTTTTAGAAAGGTGACACAGTTGCCCATTGAAAGGCCTCCCGTCAAACAACAGTTCATCAACCAACCCATCCTCGCTCTGCTTAGTTGTCGGTATT
>JAFRHT010000034.1 GCA_017433125.1 Solobacterium sp. | reverse complement strand
GTTACCAGTGCGCGGCGAAATGCCCGTATGAACTGGACACACCGGCCCTGCTGGAAAAGAACCTGGCGGATTACCGCCGGGTACTGGCCGGGGAAGTCAAGGTACAGTAAAAAAAGAAGTCCTGCCAGCCGGCAGGATTTTTTTCAGTGAATGATGTCGCCCTTCTCGGACAGCGAGACTTTGGATCCGCAGTAAGGACAGATCTGTGACATGCCATACGGAATGATCAGGGAAGAGCCGCAGTTGGGGCAGTGCACACCCTTTGAGGGCCGGCGGCCGGTAGGATCGAAATCCGGATTCATCAGGTTCTCTTCTCCCTGCAGCCGGGCATCCGTGACTGAGCCGGGCACCAGAGCAGCCTTGCCGTTCATGATGCGGATGGTTACTGTGGCGCCGATCGGAAATTTAGTCAGATCCGTGGAATCATTGTTCACGACCGTTTCCCGGATGACCCCATGATCGAAATACCTGATGACCAGGTCCTGCATGGGCCGCCCGTTAACCAGTATGGAGGCATCTTCCTGATAGCCGAAGATCTTGCCGGTGTGGCTGACGCCGCTGTCCAGGATAACCTTGTCCTGCCTGGCCGGGGCTTCCATGGCATAGCGGATGATGCCGGGAATGCCGGCAAACATCACGAAGAACAGGAGGCCGAAGAGAATGCCGCCGGGATTACCCGGAACCGGGGCCGTCAGCACAGACATGGCCAGCACAATGGCACCGATGGCAATGAACAGCCAGTGGAAATATTTCATGAATCTGCGCATATCCATAACGAATTCCTCCGCGGTCATCATAGCATGTTTCAGGCCAAACTAAATATGAATCCCATACCCGCAAAGTGCTATACTGATCTCATGGAAAAAGAAGACCTGCTCCCTTACCTGAACAAATTCATCACCGCTGTGCTGGAAGATGGTTCCGAACATTCCGGATATATTTCCAATCCGGAGGATTTTAAGAGCGGGGAAGAAGGAAAGATTCTGAAACTGATCAACGGGATGATGGTTGACGAAATCCCCGTGGAACAGATCAGGGAGATCGTCCTGCCGGCCCGGGAAGACACCGTAGCCGTACCGGTCGTTGATCTCAAGGAAGGCTACCGAAATAATTGATTATCAGAAGAACTCCGGAGGGGGTTCTTTTCTGTTTTTACGATCAGATCCAGGAGATCAAGATAAAACGGACGAATGTCATGCCGGCACATCAGGCCGCCCTGCAGGTACATGTGATCCGCTTCCAGAACCGGGAAGACATTCCAGATCCCGGGGCGGATATCATTCCGGTCCAGAGAGGCGGAGGGAGCCCCGTCAGGAACCATGGCAGAAACCGTGTTGACCAGGCCGTCATTATCCCGCCAGCTTTCATCAATGCACACTCCGCCGGCAGTCATACCGCGGTAGGCGCCGATCTGTGCTGAACGCATGACAAACAGCGGCTCCATTTCCTTTACAGGCACACAGGTGCCGTCAGCCAGGCGCCGTGTGGCACAGCATGGTACGGAATAGTAATACGTATCCGCCAGGGTCGGGATCCGGGCATTCATGGCCAGGGCATTATCTATATGCATGTCATAGGCGGCGTAATCGCGCCGGTCCCGGCCGTCAGGAGCGGGTTTTGTGCCGCGGGCCATCATTGCGGCCAGATAGCCGCTCCACCAGGGGACTTTGACAGCGGCCGGATCAAACGCCGGGTCCTCGAACATGTCATAGGCAGTGGTCCCGTTCATCGGGGCCGCCAGCGTCACAAGCGTATGGATACGCCCGGCCATGCCGCCGGCAAACAGCGGGCACAGGTCAGCAGGCTCTGTGGCCTTTTTTTCTTCTTCGCTGCCTTCTGCCATCAGGGCGGAAAACAGCCGGACTGCAGCCCCGCCGAATGAATGGCCCAGCAGGACCAGCCGGGTGCTGTCATGCCATTCCGGAAGCAGCGGTCTGCCGGTAAAATCCCGTCCGAAACGTTCATGCTGAAAAGCGGTGCTGTGCGCCCTGCCGTAATCGGTGCGGGTGCCGGCCAGCTGGGCATACAGTTCACAGGCCCGGTCCCAGGCGCTTCCTGCCGGAGCCACCGAAGCCGCGTAACAGGCAAATCCCTGACTGCGCAGATAAACCATCAGGTCGCCGCCCCGCATGCCCCAGTAGGGCATTTTCCTGTAATTATCATCATAACTGCCCCAGCCGGACAGCCCGTGCACAAAGACAAACTGCAGTTCAGACATACGCCAACTCCTTTTACTGTTACTAATTATTAAAAAAATAGCTGTTCTGTTCCTATTGAAAACAGACTTCTGCGGCATCCTGGACAAAATGCCCTGTTTGGGAAAATGGGAAATAAAAGTTAAGAAACGGCGATAAAATCGGGGCTTTGAAACTTCCGTTTTTCAAGTGGCAGGATTTCCCGGGTTTGTGCAGAAAATAACTTGAAATTTAGTCTTTTCAGAACCGGATTTCGGCGTTATCATTCTGCATGGAAGCAAAAGTAGGAAATCCAACTATTTTATTTAGCGCCATCAGACCGACCGGAGGAAATGCCAATGTCAGCAGAGCAGAACAACTTTCTGATCAACTTGTCTGTCCTATACAGGAACATGCAGAAATACTTTGATAAAGCGCTTGCCCAGTACGATATCGGCAGCGGCCAGCTGATGTTCCTGTTCTTCATCAATGAGAATGAAGGCATCTCCATGCAGGAAGTATCCCGGATCGGCGAAGTGGATAAGGGGACAACGACCAAGAGCATCCAGAAACTGATTGAACAGGGCTATGTGCAGACCCAGACGGATGAAAACGACCGCCGGGTCAAGCGCCTGTATACGACGCAGAAGGCAACGGAAATCATGCCGCAGCTGTATGAATACCGCAACGAACTGCGCCGCCGGCTGGGCCAGGATGTGGATATCGATCTGTTTGAGGAAATGCTCGAAAGAGTCTGTGTCAACAGCCGCATGTATCTGGTACCGGAGCCGCGGTACTCCGGGGTGCGGATCGGCGGGCTGCAGAAGATGACCCTGCTGGATTATCCCGGCAAGGTCGCCGCGACTATCTTCACCTCAGGCTGTAACTTCAAGTGTCCGTTCTGTCACAACAAGGATCTGGTCTTCATTCCGGAAAACTATGACTTCTTCGATCCGGAGGAAGTCATACAGTATCTGGAAAAACGGAAGGGACTGCTGGACGGGGTGTGCATCAGCGGCGGGGAACCCCTGCTGCAGGAAGGCCTGGAGGAATTCATCCGGGACATCAAAAAGATGGGTTATCTCGTCAAGCTGGATACCAACGGCTGCTATCCGGAAAAACTGCGGCATCTGCTGGATACCGGGCTGATCGATTACGTGGCCATGGATATCAAGAATACGCCGGACAAGTATGCCCGGACCGCGGGCATCAACCGCGAAAACTTTGCGCCGGAACTGATCGAGGAATCCCGGAAGATCATCATGGCGCAGGCACCGGACTATGAGTTCCTCACAACGGTGGTGAAGGAACTGCATGACCGGCAGGATCTGCTCGATATCGCTGCCTGGATCAAAGGGGCGAAGCACTATTATCTGCAGCAGTATACAGAAAGTGAAAATGTCATCCAGCCCGGCTGGACGGCATACAGCGCCGCAGAAATGAGGGAACTGCGGCAGGCCGTGGCGGAAATTCTGCCCGGCACGGAATTCAGGGGATTAAAGGAAGGGTAATAATATGTACAAGGTAGTAAAAAGAGATGAGTCACTGGCGGAGTTTGATGTCCGCAAGATCAGCAATGCCGTGCAGAAGGCATTCGATGCCTGTGAGAGGCAGTATAACCAGACAGTTCTGGATATGATCGCCCTGCAGGTCACGAGTGATTTTGAGCCGAAAATCAAGGACGGCCGGATCACCGTTGAAGACATTCAGGACTCCGTGGAAAAGGTGCTCAGCAACGCCGGCTATGCGGATGTGGCCAAGGCTTACATTCTGTACCGCAAGCAGCGGGAAAATATCCGTAATATTGCGACAACAACACTGGACTATAAGAAACTCGTTGACAGCTACCTGAAAGCGCTGGACTGGCGGGTCAAGGAAAATTCCACTGTAACCTATTCGGTCGGCGGCCTGATCCTGTCCAACAGCGGTGCGATCACTGCCAATTACTGGCTGAGCGAAGTCTATGACAAGGAAATCGCCGATGCCCACCGCAATGCGGATATTCATATTCATGACCTGAGCATGCTGACCGGCTACTGCGCCGGCTGGTCGCTCAAGCAGCTCATTCAGGAAGGACTCGGCGGGATCCAGGGCAAGATCACTTCGGCCCCGGCCAAGCACCTGTCCACCCTGTGCAACCAGATGGTCAACTTCCTCGGCATCATGCAGAATGAGTGGGCCGGTGCCCAGGCTTTCTCAAGTTTTGATACTTACCTTGCCCCGTTCGTCAAGGCGGATCATCTGACCTATACTGAGGTCAAGCAGGAAATCCAGTCGTTCATTTATGGTGTCAACACACCGTCCCGCTGGGGCACCCAGGCGCCGTTCACCAACATTACCCTGGACTGGACAGTGCCGAATGACCTGGCTGAACTGCCGGCCATTGTCGGCGGGAAGGAAATGGACTTCAAGTACAAGGACTGCAAGGCTGAGATGGACATGGTCAACAAGGCGTTCATTGAGCTGATGATTGAAGGCGATGCCAACGGCCGCGGTTTCCAGTACCCAATCCCGACCTACTCTATCACCCGTGACTTTGACTGGAGCGAAACAGAAAACAACCGTCTGCTGTTTGAGATGACAGCCAAATACGGCACCCCGTATTTCTCCAACTATGTCAATTCGGATATGGAACCGAGTGATGTCCGCTCGATGTGCTGCCGCCTGCGTCTCGACCTGCGGGAACTGCGCAAGAAGAGCGGCGGGTTCTTCGGCAGCGGCGAAAGCACCGGTTCGGTCGGTGTTGTCACCATCAACCTGCCGCGGATTGCCTACCTTTCCAAGACCCCGGAAGAGTTCTACAAGCGTCTTGACCGGATCATGGATCTCTCCGCCCGGTCTCTGAAGATCAAGCGGGATGTTGTCACAAAGCTGCTCGATGCCGGCCTGTATCCGTATACAAAGCGTTATCTGGGCACATTCAACAACCACTTCAGCACGATTGGTATGATCGGCATGAACGAAGTCGGCCTGAACGCTGCCTGGCTGCGCAAGGACCTGACCCACGAGGAAACTCAGAAGTTCACGGTGGAGGTCCTGAACCACATGCGGGAAAAACTGTCTGACTACCAGGAACTGTACGGTGACCTGTACAACCTGGAAGCCACCCCGGCAGAAAGCACCAGCTACCGGCTGGCCAAGCATGACCAGGAACAGTATCCGGACATCATCACCGCCAACATGAACGGCACGCCGTACTATACCAACTCCAGCCATCTGCCGGTTGGCTACACGGATGATATCTTCAGTGCCCTCGATATCGAAGATCAGTTCCAGACCCTGTACACATCCGGTACGGTCTTCCATGCCTTCCTTGGTGAACGGCTGAGTGACTGGCGCAGCGCTGCCACCCTGGTGCGCAAGATCTCCGAAAACTATAAGCTGCCGTATTATACGATGAGCCCAACCTACTCAATCTGCCCGAATGACGGCTATCTGAGCGGGGAAGTCTGGAAGTGCCCGCACTGCGGCGCGGAGACGGAAGTCTACTCCCGGATCACAGGCTACTACCGGCCGGTCAAGAACTGGAATGCCGGCAAGTCACAGGAATTCAAGGACCGCAAGGTATACCGGGTGGAAGGCCTGGAGTCCCGGCCGGTCTCCGACTTCGCCAAAAAGGCCTGGGACAGGGTTCCCGAATTCCAGGCAGGCGCAGGCGACACTGCCGCAAAGCCTGAAAAGGCAGCCGCTGAGGCTGAAGCAATGCCGGCCGTCGGCCTTGAACCGACGGAAGCGTCCGGCACAACCGGGCTGAAGCTGTTTGCCACGACAACCTGCCCGAACTGCAAGATCGTCGCGGCGGACATGACCAAGCGCGGCATTGCGTTTGACAAGGTATATGCTGATCAGAACCCGGCTGAAGCCAGGGAGCTCGGCATCAAGCAGGCACCGACACTGGTTGTCATGAACGGCGACAAGGCCGTCGGCCGCTACACAGGTGTTTCTGAAATCAGAAAGTATCTGTCCAAGCTGAACTGAGAAACGCAAAACAGATCGTGGCCAGTCAAAGCGGCTGGTCACGATTTCATTAAGGAGATAACATGTACGATTTGATTATCATCGGCGGCGGGCCCGCCGGCCTTACCGCGGCAGTTTATGCCGCAAGAGCAGCGAAGTCCGTCCTCGTGCTCGAAAAGGAAACTGCCGGCGGACAGATCACGCTGTCGCCGCAGGTTGAGAATATCCCGGGATTTACCAGCGTTTCCGGGGCTGAATTCGCTGACAAGATGGTTGACCAGGCTTTGACGCAGGGCGCGGAAATTGAGTTCGGCGAAGTCATTTCCCTGGAAGACCACGGTGACTATAAGGTCGCTGTAACCGATACCGATGACCGGTATGAGGCCAGGGCGGTGATTCTGGCAACGGGCGCGGCCCACCGGCACCTTGGTCTTCCGGAAGAGGAAAAGTTTATCGGCAACGGGGAGTCGTTCTGCGCGGTCTGTGACGGGGCATTCTACAAAGACCGTACGGTTGCCCTGGTCGGCGGCGGCAACAGTGCCCTGGTCGAGGCAGTCATGCTGGCGGACCTGGTAAAGAAACTGTATATCCTGCAGGATATGCCGTTCCTTACCGGCGAAGCAAAAATGCAGGAACGGCTGCGGGCAAAGGACAACGTCGAGATTCTGTGCAATGTCAGAGTCACCGGGCTCATCGGTGATGAAGAGCTGACCGGGGTCCGGATCGAACAGGACGGGGAGCCGAAGGAAATCATGGTTGACGGCCTGTTCGTGGCCATCGGCACGGTGCCGCAGAACAACGCGTTCAAGGAACTTCTTGACCTTGATGAGCGCGGCTATGTAATGGCAAAGGACAATGTCCTGACAAAGACGAGGGGCATCTTCGTCGCCGGTGACTGCCGGACCAAGAAGGTGCGCCAGGTGACCACGGCAGCGGCGGACGGGGCAGAAGCCGCAATTGCGGCCGTCAACTTTATCGAAGGCCGGGCATAAACAATAAAAATGACAGTGATGAACTGTCATTTTCTTTATCCGCTATAATATGCAGTAAGGAAAAACGGAGGATCAGGCCATGATTGAAACAGGGAGACTGCTTATGCGGCCGTTCGGCGCAGATGACGCGGAACTGCTGAATCAATTGTACGCAGATGAAGAGATCATGCGGTATATGCCGTTTGACCTGGAAGATATGGAAACTTCCCGGGCCCGCCTGCAGAGAATCCTGCGGGACTGGCAGGCTGAACCGGTCATGAACCATGAGTTCGCCGTCATCCGGAAGGATACCGGGGAGAAGATCGGCCGCAGCCATATCCAGATTGACGCGGAAACCGATACCGGCATGATCGGCTGGCTCCTGCTGGAAAAGGAATGGAATCTGGGATATGCCACAGAGATGACGGCTGCCCTGATAAAATACTGTTTCGATGTGCTGGGACTGCACCGGGTCAATGCGCTGTGTCATCCGGACAATATCCGCTCCCGGAAGGTTCTGGAGAAGTTCATGCGGCTGGAAGCACACTACCGTGAGAAATGCCGGTATGTGAAAAACGGTGAAATATCCTGGCGGGATGAACTGGAATACGCGCTACTGAAAACGGAGGCGCACCGGCCGTAACAAATCCGCAGAACCCCGGGACAGCCGGGGTTTTTTACTTGCGGAAAGGTATATTCATGTATAATGAATTTCAATGATTCAAAAGAAACGTAAAACAACAGACCGGAGTCTCCCGGCTGCCTTCCGGGCGACTATCCCGGTCATGACCGGTTATGTCGTGCTTGCTATCGGGTTCGGCCTGCTCTGTCAGCGGAGCGGGTTTCCGTGGTGGACCGGGATTGCGATGAGTGTTTTCATATACGGCGGCTCGATGCAGTTTGTGACGGTCGGGCTGCTGACGTCCGGGGCATCGCTGATCACGGCGGCCCTTACCACCCTCATGGTGCATGCCCGGCATCTGTTCTACGGTATCTCCATGCTGGACCGGTACCGGCATGCCGGGGCCGGCCGGACATACATGATTTATACCCTGACGGACGAAACGTACTCGCTGGTCTGCACGGATGATCTGCCGGCTGGCTGTGATGCGGACCGCTACCGGTTCTTCGTATCCATGTTCAACCATATCTGGTGGATCAGCGGGACGGTGCTCGGAGTGCTGCTCGGGGAGGTCCTGCCGTTCAATACAGCCGGCATAGAATTTTCCATGACGGCCCTGTTTGTGACTGTCTTTACCGAACAGTGGCTGACGGCCAGAACGCATCTGCCGGCCCTGATCGGTCTGTTTTCCTCGGTTGTTTCCCTGCTGGTCTTCGGCCCGGGCCGTTTCCTGATCCCGGCCATGATCATGATTACGATCCTGATGGTTCTCTGCCGGCCGTTGATTGAGCGGTCCGGGGAGGAACAGGCATGAACCGGATGTATATTGCCGCAATGATCGCGGTTGTGACGGCAGTGACGATTGTTACCCGCTTCCTGCCGTTCTGGGTGCTGGGCCGCCGGAAAACACCTGCAGCTGTGGAATACCTGGGCCGGGTGCTGCCGTATGCCATCATGGCAATGCTGGTGGTGTACTGCCTCAAGGATACAGAGGTCATGGCTGCCCCGCATGGCCTGCCGGAAGCCGCTGCTGTCCTGGTGACAGCCGTGCTGCATGTGTGGAAGCGCAGCACACTGCTCAGCATTCTTGCGGGCACACTGTGCTACATGTTTCTGGTGCAGATGATTTTCTGAAAATAACAGGATTTTTTATACCGATTATCTTGTTTATAAGCATTAATATATGTTTTAATAAATTAGTTAAGACAAGGGGGACATACGTATGATCTGGGAAGGTAAACCGGAATTTGGTGACGATCTGGCCAAAACGAAAATCAGACCGCATAACACTTTTGGAGGAAAGGTAATCGAGATCCTCTATGGTGCGAAGGATGCTGAGGGTCATGCAGTTGCTCCGAAAGAAGGCACAGAGGACGGTCACGGCCGTTGGTTCGGTATTGAGGCCGATGGTGTCTATCAGATGTTCGTGTGGCAGAAGCCGGCATCCGAGGGCGGAGAAATTGAATATGGCACAGAGT
>JAFRHT010000033.1 GCA_017433125.1 Solobacterium sp. | reverse complement strand
TAGATTTCGTCAAAACGCTGGTTCCTGATCTTGAGCAGATAATCACTGATGGCGCTTTCGGGCAGTTTCGCTTCCGCCGCCGCAAATTCCTTTTTGGCATTGTTGACAAATGTATATCCGCCGAAGACGCATCCGGCTGTCACCAGAAGCAGGACAAGCAGAGCCAGCAGCGTATTGATGCCTTTTCCTGTCTTTGCCATATTACTTATCCTCCATGACAATGAATGCCGTCGGCAGATGTCTGGAGCCGTACATGGATACGGTATTGTTGACATATTCGCCGTTATAGATCATAGCTGTGGAATTGCCGCCGTCCAGGTTGGAAGCCATGTAGGCACCGTAATTAAACATGACGTCAACGATATCCTGATACTTGGCCCCGAAGGATGACGGTCCGCGGCCGTCCAGGACCAGCAGCAGGAATGTGCCGTCAGGCCGCTGCCCGATGGCTGTGCGCGGGTTGAGGTACGGGACATCGCCCTGGCCCTCCTTAAAAACCTGATGGAAGTTCGTAATCAGTGTCGGGCCGAAGGTAACGCCTTCCTGGATGCCCCAGTCCAGCGCCTGCTGGCCGGTCATGCCGGAACAGATCAGTTTGCCTTCCTTGTCGATGCCGATGACCGACTGGTATTCATTCCGGCCGCCGCTGATCAGCTTACCCTCATGCACGACAATACCGTAAGCCAGGCCGCCGTTGCCGGTGCCGCCGGCATCTTCAAATCCACCGGCATTGATTCCGGCAATCGCATGGTTGTTGCGCACATAGTCAACCAGACTCGGGGCCTGGGCACCGCTGTCCATAGCCGGGTTTACCGCTACTTTCAGCAGGTCGGAATCGTACACCATCAGCATCCACCCTTCATAGGTGGAGCCGGTGACATGCTCAAGCCGCATCTTTTCGTGTTCCGCATTTTCATCCGGTGCGTCAACCGGGTCCATTTCAACGGTATTGGACCTGATATTCTTCAGTTCCTCTTCTGTATAGAACCGGGAAGCGATCTTATATTCAAATGAGCCCTCATCCAGCGCCCGCAGCTGTTCATGACTGTATGCCACCGCGCTGCCGGCATATTTCTCCTTCATGTAGAAATAACCGGTTCCAAGCACAGACAGCACCGCAATCAGCAGACAGCAGCCGATCAGCGCTCCCGGAGCCATACCCCGTTGCCTTTTATCTGCCATATATTGTTGTCTCCATTTCTGACCATATTATTATATCGTTTTGCCCTGCACGGCACAATGAATGAGCGGCACAGAAAAAAATAAAATCCCGCGACAACGGGAAGGTTTTAGTGGCAGGGGTGGAGAGAATCGAACTCCCATCAGCGGTTTTGGAGACCGATGTACTGCCATTGTACGACACCCCTAATAAAAATGGTGACGCGTACGGGATTCGAACCCGTGAATGCCGCCGTGAAAGGGCGGTGTGTTAAGCCACTTCACCAACGCGCCATCGTGGTGCTTTTGAATAATACCATACTCTTCTTCTGAAAACAACAGATTTTTTGCAGGAAATATTCAAAAGCACCTGTTTTCGGTTATTCGTCCGCTTCCTCTTCCGTTTCTTCTTTATCCTGGCGGCCGCAGAGCCCGGTCAGCAGCGCAATCCGGTCAGCCAGCTCATCGGTATATGCCCCCGGCCTTACCCGCCAGACCCAGTTGTTGCCGAGCGTCGACGGTGTGTTCATGCGGGCTTCACTGCCCAGGCCGAGGAAGTCCTGCAGCTGGATGACAGCGATTTTTGCCACGCTGGTATAAGCCGTGCGGATCATGCCCCAATGATAACCTTCCTGTTCATTCAGACCCATGTACTGCCGGGCCAGGTCAGTGCTTTCCTTCGGGGTATTGGCCATCCAGCCCTGAATGGTGTCATTGTCATGCGTACCGGCATAGACAATGCAGTTTTCCGTGTAATTGTGCGGCAGGTATTCATTGTCGGGATCGTCCGGGTCAAAAGCGAACTCCAGCACCTTCATGCCCGGATAGCCGGTTTCCGCCAGCATCTCCAGAACATCCGGCGTCAGGAAGCCAAGATCCTCGGCAATGATCTTCATTTCCGGAAGCTGTGCTTCCACGGTCCGGAAAAAGTCGATGCCCGGGCCCTTCTTCCAGACCCCGTTGCGGGCGGTTTCTTCCCCTGCCGGGATTGCGTAATAACCGGCAAAGCCGCGGAAATGGTCAATGCGCAGAACGTCATAGAACCGCAGTTGCTGGCGGATCCGGGCTGTCCACCAGGCATAGCCGTCCTTCTTCATTGCCCGCCAGTTATACAGCGGGTTGCCCCACAGCTGGCCGTCCGCGGAGAACCCATCCGGCGGACATCCGGCTACTTCTTTCGGTTTTCCCTGCCTGTCCAGCTGGAAAACACCCGGGGAAGACCAAGCTTCCACACTGTCAGGGGACACATAAATCGGCAGATCACCGATAATCTCGATACCGCGCTGACCGGCATACTGTTTCAGGGCGGTCCACTGCATGAAAAAGAGATATTGCACACTCTGCCAGAACATGATTTCATCTTCGTGTTCGGCCGCGAAGCGTTCCAGTTCCTTTGCGTCATGCCGGCGCAGTTTGACCGGCCATTGCGTAAACGGCTGACCGTCATATACCTTCTTGGCAGTCATGAACAAGGCGTAGTCCCGCAGCCAGTCTTTTTCCTTTTCCGCAAACTGTCTTACATGCTGCGGATCTTCCTCCAGCAGCCGTGTCACTGCCATCCTGAGCACCCTGTCCCGGTACTCATACAGGGCATGATAATCCACCCTGCACGGATCACTGCCCCAGTACAGCCATTCAAACTCTTCTTTTCTCAGAAGACCGCGGTCTGCCAGCAGATCAAGGTCAATCAGATACGGATTGCCGGCAAATGAAGAAAAGCAGGAATACGGTGAATCCCCGTACCCGGTCGGACCCAGCGGCAGTATCTGCCAGTATTTCTGCCCTGCCCGGGCCAGAAAATCAACGAATTTCCGGGCCTGCCTGCCCATTGTACCGATACCGTACGGCCCGTCCAGCGCACTGAGCGGCATAAGAATTCCAGCCGATCGTTTCATATTCATGATCCTCCTGAACCTGCCGGAAACCCTGCGGCTCCCGGTTCGCTCCCCTTTTACTGAGTTTATTGTACTCCATCCGGAAGAGTTTTGCTGTGTCCTTTTCCGGCCGGTACTCAGGCAATTGCTGTCTGCATCTTTGTAGTACAATAGAACCGTGAGGAAACACTATGGAACAGAGTTCTCTATTCGATAACCGCGCAGCCACCACCCCGCTCGCTGACCGCATGCGGCCGGAGACGCTCGATGATTATGCCGGCCAGCGGCAGCTGATCTCAGACGGGAAAATCCTGCGCAAGATGATTGACCGCGATGAAGTTCAGTCCATGATTTTCTGGGGCCCTCCCGGGGTCGGAAAGACCACCCTGGCCCGCATCATCGCCACAACCACCAAAGCCCGGTTCATCAACTTCTCTGCTGTCACCAGCGGCATCAAGGAAATCAAGGATGTCATGGCCAAAGCCGAACAGAACCGCTCGCTCGGCACCAAGACCATCGTTTTCGTGGATGAAATTCATCGTTTCAACAAGGCCCAGCAGGATGCCTTCCTGCCCTATGTCGAACGCGGTTCGATCATCCTGATCGGCGCAACCACCGAGAACCCGTCATTTGAGATCAACTCAGCCCTGCTTTCCCGCTGCAAGGTTTTCGTCCTGGAAGCACTATCAACCGAGGACCTGGTCTGGCTGCTGAAGCGGGCCATCACGGATCCCCGCGGCTTCGGTGAGTGGCAGATCACCATCTCTGACGATGACCTGGAACTGATTGCCCGCTACGCCAACGGGGATGCCCGGACAGCCCTGAATACGCTGGAACTGGCGGTCATGAACGGGGAAGGCAGCGGCCGTGTATCCCGTGTGACCAGGGAGACAATTAAACAATGCATCTCCGGCAAAACCCTGCTCTATGACAAAAAAGGCGAAGAACACTATAACCTGATCTCCGCCCTGCATAAATCCATGCGCAACAGTGATGTCGACGCCGCTGTCTACTGGCTGGCCCGGATGCTGGAAGCCGGTGAAGACCCCCTGTATGTTGCCCGGCGGATCGTGCGGTTTGCCTCGGAAGATGTCGGCATGGCCGATTCCCGCTGTCTGGGCGTGTGCATCGATGCCTATCAGGCCTGCCAGTTCCTCGGCATGCCGGAATGCAGCGTCCACCTGACCCATGCGGTGGTCTTCTGTTCGCTGGCTCCGAAGTCAAATGCGCTGTATCTGGCCTATGATGCCGCCAGGACAGATGCCATGGAGATGCTGGATGAACCCGTGCCCCTGCAGATCCGCAATGCCCCGACATCCCTGATGAAGGATCTCGGCTACGGCCGGGATTATGTATACGCCCACGATACTGCCGAGAAACTGAGCACCATGCAGTGCCTGCCGGACTCCCTGCTTGGCCGCTCATACTACAATCCGACTGACCAGGGTGTGGAAAAGCGGGTCCGGGAACGCAAGGAACAGATTGCGGCCTGGAAGAAAGCACAGCTGGAGAAAGAGCGTAAACAATAAGAAAACTGCCGCCCTGTATCAATACTGATACGCGGCGGCAGTTTTTTTGTTTAACCCTTGATGCCGGTTTCCCCGCCGATCCCGTTGATAAACCATTTCTGGGTAAAAGCAAACAGAACCAGCAGCGGCACAACCACGACGGCCGAAGCCGCCATGACCAGTGCCCACTCCGTGCCGTAGGCACCATCGCGGATAAAGAATGCCCGCAGACCCTGCGATACCAGGAAGTAGTCACTTGTTTTCGTGATCAGGGACGGCCACATGTAGTTGTTGTAGGTGGAGATGAAATTCATCAGCCCGAAGGTAATGAAACTGGATTTGGTCATCGGACACACAATCTCCCACAGGGCCCGCCAGTGCGATGCCCCATCCATCCGGGCAGCCTCCACCAGCCCCTTGGGAATCTGCATGAAGCCCTGCCGCAGCAGGAAGATGCCGAAGATACTGACGGTACTCGAGATGATCAGACCCCGGAAGGAGTCCAGCATGTGCCAGTCTGCCAGGATGATGTAACTGGGAATGTACGTTGCCGCCACCGGCAGCATATACGTCCCCATGACGATCGTGAACAGCAGCTTGTTCGTCCTGAATTTCAGGAAAACCAGCGCGTATGCCAGCATCGCCCCGGTCACAACCTGCAGGGCAACGATCACCAGCGAAACCCAGGCCGAATTGAAGATGTACTTCGGAATCGGTGAATTGAAGATAATGCCGGTAATATTGGACCACTGCGGGCTGGTCGGCAGGAAGATATCCGTATTCAGGATTTCCGCCTTTGTCTTCAGGGAGGAAATGATCATCCAGATAAACGGAAATGCAGTGAAGATGCTGGCGGTACCGAGAATCAGTATTTTGCCCAGCAGGGAAAGCACCCGGACGGGCAATGATCTTTTGTCACTGTAACGTGTATTCATAAGATCCCCCTTCTCAGTAGTGAACCCACTTTTCGCTGACCTTGAACTGAATCAGCGAGAGTCCGGCGGTCAGGACGATCATGACCACGGCCACTGCCGTTGCCTGACCCATATTGAATTCCTGGAAACCCAGCTGGTAATACATATACAGCAAGGTTCTGGTACTGCCGGCCGGGCCTCCCTGGGTAAGCACCTGGATCTGGTCATAGGCCTGCAGGGAATTGACCATTGTGATAATCGAGAGGAAGAAAGTGGTCGGGGATATGGACGGCAGTGTGATGTCCACAAACTGCCGCCAGCCGAATGCCCCGTCCAGAGCCCCGGCTTCGTACAGTTCCCCCGGCACCCGTTCCAGTGCGGACAGGTAGAAGATCATGGCGTACCCAAGCGATTTCCAGATGGTCACGATAATGACACTGAGCATCGCCGTATCCGAGGAATTGATCCACTTCAGCGGCGACATGCCGAGATTCGTCAGGATTGTGTTGGCAATACCGCCGTCCACTTTGTATATCCAGGACCAGACGATGGAAATCGCGACCGTCGGGGTAATCCACGGGGAGAAGAGAATGAACTTGACAATCCCGCTGCCCCGGAAGTTCTTCACCAGCAGAAGGGCCAGGATGAGTCCGAGGATAATCGTCGGAAACAGCGTACCGGCGGTAAAGACAACCGTATGCCAGAGGGCTTCAAAGAAGCGCGGGTTATGGAACAGCGAGATATAGTTCTTGAACCAGACGATTTTATAGGTCGGGGAAATGTAATCCCAGTTGGTGAAACTCAGATAGATTGACCGCAGGATCGGATAGATCCAGAAGACAATCAGAGGAATCAGAGCCGGCAGGACAAACAGCAGAACGGTCGGAAGACTGTCATACCGGCGCTTGTATTTTGTCTTCTTCTTGCTCATATCAGTTTGTAATAGTCCTTTCTGTTTCCGGATCAAAGATATGCAGTTTCTCCGGCAGCGGTTTCAGGCAGACTTCACTGCCGTATTCCTGCCGGTCGGTTTCATCGGTATTCATGATGATTCTCTGTTCGCCGCACTGCACG
Source organism: Solobacterium sp. (assembly GCA_017433125.1). Taxonomy (GTDB): domain Bacteria; phylum Bacillota_I; class Bacilli_A; order Erysipelotrichales; family Erysipelotrichaceae; genus Bulleidia. The sequence goes on along the minus strand of JAFRHT010000033.1, from coordinate 6,728 downwards.
TAGATAATGGCATTGCTGCCGAGCAGTTCAAATACCGACACAGTGCCTTTGAATGCCGCTTCCGCCGCTGTGCAGAGACGGACATGCTCGGGCCGGATACCGGCAGAGACGGTTTTTCCGAGCCAGCCGCCCTCTTTCAGCCTGGCGGCTTTTTCTTCCGGCAGCGGAATCATGCCGTCCGCTGTCCGCAGCACCACCCTGCCATCCTCCTCCGCACATTCGGCATCGAAGAAATTCATTGCCGGAGTGCCGATGAAACCGGCCACAAACTTGTTGACCGGATAATTGAACAGGTTGGTCGGACTGTCAGTCTGCTGGATTTCCCCATCCTTCATGACCACAATCTTCGTTCCCAGCGTCATGGCTTCCGTCTGATCATGTGTAACATAAATAAACGTTGTATTCAAACGCTGATACAGGTCGGCAATTTCCACCCGCATCTGCCCGCGCAGCTTGGCGTCCAGGTTAGAGAGCGGTTCATCCATCAGGAAGGCCTTCGGATGCCGGATTATCGCCCGGCCCATGGCAACGCGCTGCTTCTGTCCGCCTGACAGCTGGCCCGGCCGCCGGTCAAGCAGTTCCGTCAATCCCAGCGAAGTGGCAACTTCCTTTACCCGCCGGTCAATTTCATCCTTCGGAACTTTTTTGATCCTGAGGCTGTAGGCTATGTTCTGATAGACGGTCATATGGGGATACAGGGCATAGTTCTGGAAGACCATTGCGATATCCCGGTTCTGCGGCGGTACATCATTGATCCGGTTACCGTCCAGATACAAGTCGCCTTCACTGATATCCTCCAGCCCGGCAATCATACGCAGGGTTGTGGACTTGCCGCAGCCAGAGGGACCGACCAGAATGACAAATTCATTATCTTTAATCTCCAGGTTGATGTTTTTGACTGCCTGGAAACCGTTCTCGTATTCCTTCGTAATGTTTTTCAGAATGATTTCGGCCATGAGTTGCTCCTTTCAAAACAGCAAAGCAGCCGCAGCCAGGCTGCGGCTGCCGGAAATAACAGCGGAACTGCTTAGTTTCCCAATGCCTCATCCAGGGCAATCTGGGCATTTGCCTGGGCTTCATCCAGCGCTTCCTGAGCGGAAACACCTTCAATTTCGATCTTTTCTGCAGCAATGTTCAATTCATCCAGAATCTTCCCGCCGGTCGGGTCAACCGGGTAGATTGCCGCATGTTCGGACTGTGCCAGCAGGACGGCAGCGACCGGGTTCTCTTCCAGGAACTTCTGGTATTCCGGCACTTCCGTAACCTTCTTGTTGGCAGCCGGATATGTTGTCAGCATCGTGTATGCTGCCTGGTTTTCCGGATTGGTCAGGAACTTGATGAATTCATATGCGCCCTGCTGTTCTTCTTCGGAACCGCCGGCCGGCATGCACAGCATCAGTGCCTGGGCCCACGGCAGCGAGACATTGTCCTTCCAGCCGAACTGCTCGAGCGGGCGGATCACGTTGAAGTCGAAGTCAACGGAGTCAACCGGGGAGCCTGTGTAACCGGCAGCCCTGCCTTCGATGACATCATCGATGGTGTCATACCAGTAGACCCAGTCGTCAATGCCGTTCCACTTTGTCTGCATGTATCCGTCATCATGGATCCAGCCGCGGAAGCTTTCCCAGACTTCAACCCATTCCGGGGAGTTGATGGTCACGGTCTTGCCGTCATCGGAGAAGACCTTGGCACCGTTGGCAAACGCTGCGTCAATCAGGTTCTTTGAGTCGCCGCCCATCGGTTCCCAGACATACTGGTACCCGGCATCCTTGAACTTCGGACCGGCTGCGACAAGATCCTGCCAGGACTTGATGGAAGCCGGATCAACACCTGCTTTTTCAAATGCTTCCACACTGTAGTAAGCGATCTGAATGGTGCCGTACCATGGCCGGGCAAACGTTGTCCCGTCGGTATACTTGCCCTGATCGGCATAAACCGCATAGAAGTCATCCGCATTAAAGTCCGCATCAGCTTTCTGGAATTCATCAAACGGTACCAGGGCGCCCTTCTCAAAGAGCTGTCTGGCCGGGGCAGTGTCAAGAAGCACAACATCCGGGGCGTTCTTGCCGGCGATAGCCGCCTGCAGGTTCGAGAATGTCTTTACGTAGTTTTCCTGCTGGACAGCAGTTACAACATACTTGTCCTGGGATTCATTGAACTTGGCAATTTCTTCGTTGACCAGGTCCATGACATTGTTGCCCTGGGCCAGCCAGAATTCGATGGCAATCTTGCCATCTGTTCCTGAGCCGCCGGAAGAACTTCCGCCGGATGAAGAGTTGCTGCACCCTGCCAGCAGGGCAAGTGCAAGCATTGCTGATAATAGCTTTTTCATTCATTTCTCCCTTCTATTTGTCCGTTCCTTGATGTAACCGCTTACTTCGATGGACATTCCAACAGTTCAGGACTGCTTCTGTCAAAATCCATGATCATGAAAAACGGCTTCTAAGAAAACGGAACAGGCGTGTGGAATGATTCTGTATGTGGCTTGCGGCCTTATGTAAAAGCCGCAGATTACTGTTTTCAGTATAGCGGGCCTTGACTGATTTCGCAAACACAGCACATCACATCCTGATAAGTATTCATGCATATATCCGGCTCTCCGGCAAATATCTGTTATTTTTCCAAGCTTTGTTGAACCCTTCTTTTTTACTTAATAATCCGCTTAAATATGCATTCAAATGATTTTTTGCTGTCTTTTTTGAGCACACGTCAAAACCGCCATCTTCCCTTTCTGATACAAATTGTGAGTTTTTTATGAAAAATGCGGCCGCCGCCGCATCATTCCATTTTTTCCATTCGCATGCCGGTTTCTGCCGACAGGTCTTCCGCTTCTTTCAGAACATATTTGTCCACCAGAACCGGCACACCAAGGCCCCAGTCTTCTATGACATCGCTGTACCGTTCGGGAAAACCCGCTTTGATAAGCACTGCCGCTGATGCCCGGTTGGCTGACATGACATGCGCGGTTACCGTGTTCAGGTAAACCGTCCGGAACAGATATTCCTTCAGCAGCCGGGCAGCTGCCGTGGCAATACCCCTGCCCCAGTATTCCCGGCGCAGCCGATAACCGATGGAGGCCTTGCGCCGCCAGGGTTCCCAGGCATAAATTTCGGCGATCCCGCACAGTGTGTCCGGCTGATCAGCCAGACAGACAGCCAGCAGGATGGACTCCTTCGTCCGGAAGCACTCTTCGTCCATCCGCCCGATCACTTCATAAACATCCTCGTATTTCTGCTCATACAGGAACGTTGGCAGATATCTGTATACTTCCTGATCCATTCGCAGTGCCTGCAGCGCTTCGGCATCAGACAGCACGATTTTCCGCAGCAGAATCCGACCGTCCGTCAGAAGCGGATATTCATCAAACAGTTTCAAGTCTGCCCCTCTCTTTATCCTGATTATCAGATAATTCTGCCCTGCCTTCAACCGTCAGGAACATCCAGGCAGAAGAAAAGTTTCCTGTCCGGGCAGGAAACTCTGTGTTGTTATTTGACGGCAGTGTCCGGAATCGGGCCGGCCGAAGCAGGTATGTCTGCTCCATATGCGGCCGCCGTTTCACCATAGGCCATGATGGCTCCCTGCAGGTGTTCACGCATGTCTTCAATGGGATACATGCCCAGGTCATTCGCTGTCATGCCGCGGAAGGAGATCACCTCTGTCATCGGCGGATGATCCAGATCGAGCAGTGATATGTTCCGCATTTGATCCGGGCTCAGATAAACCAGCCGGACGCGGATATACTCCCGATCCTCTTCATCTGCCCATTTTTCAAAGACAAGCTTGCTGCCGATCGGCGTACTTTGTTCAATGGAATCTGCCAGTTCATATTCTTCCGCATCCAGGGCCGCCAGCACACTGGCAATGTTGGAATCGTGTCCGCACAGGAACGTGAACTTTCTACCCGGGCTGGCCAGCTCTCCTTCGATCTCCTGCAGCAGCGGATGAGCCACGTTGACGGCAATCATCGGCACGGAAAACAACGCCTGGTCATACGCTTCTTTGATATCCGCAAGTTTCTGCCACTGTTCACGGTCCAGTTCATGGCCGAACGCGGCTGCTTTTTCGTCAGACGCTTCATAATACTGCAGGATCAGGGCGTCTGTCAGTGAATTGGCGATCTTGAGGACACCGGTCATGCCGGGCTCATCCCCCAGATTCAGAACAATCTCTGCCGGACCATCCTTCAGTTCCGGCAGGAACCCGTTCCTTCTGCCGGCAGAATCCTCATAGTCCACGGTTGAAGCGAGCAGATCATAACTGTCCTGCAGTACTTCCGCCCGCGCCTGCATCAGCGGTATGGCCGCTGCCCGGTATGCATCACTCATAAAGGTCAGCTTCGGCGTGAAAACATCATCCATCGTATCGTAATCCGCATGATATTCAATCGGCACATTGGCAACCGGCAGGAACCCGGAAGAAAAATACTGTGCTGTTGCAATCGTACGCTGTTTGGCATTTGCATAGAAGCGAACCTCATTCCCGTCAGGTCTCCAGTTTTCCATAACCAGCCCCTCACTGATCAGCCATTTGCGGAAATACTGGCCCATTGTTGTTTCAAGTGTCCCGCCCCTGAGCGAGAGCTCACTCGGGTTTGAAGACCATTCGTACCACTCATAGGGTGTCGCTTCCCCCAGCATCGAACCGCTGCCGGAAAGCGGAGCCCGGATATTATGCCTGCTCAATACAACAACTTCTTTCAGCCTGTATCCGGCTTCCTGTTCCTCTTCTGCCTGCAGAAGCAGACCACTCTGCAGAAACAGAAACAGCGACAGCATTACCTTAATCAGATTTCTTCCAAATTTGTTATTCATAGCAGTTTCCTTACAGACAGAATGAAGTTCATGCAGCCTGCTTCAGCAGGAATGACATTCTGTCTTTGATGATTATATAATCTATGTGGGAGAGAAGCCATGAAGAAAAAAACTATGATTGCAGCAGCCATAAGTGTGCTGCTGATTGCCGGCTGTTCTGCGCCGGCCGCATCTACTCCGGAACCATCGGCTCCGGCCCACGAGGATATTTATATTTTCTATACCAGTGATACGCACTGCAGCGTTGATGAAAACCTCGGCTTTCCGGCCCTGAAGGCCCTGGTGGATGACACAAAGGCTGAGCATCCCGCCGTCCTGGTTGACTGCGGTGATTTCCTGCAGGGCGGTACCCTCGGCAGTATCTCCCGGGGCAGTATCATTATCAATCTCATGAACCGGATGGGATATGATGTGGCGACATTCGGCAACCATGAATTTGATTACGGCATGGACCGGGCAAAAGAACTGATCGGGCAGGCCAAATTTGACATGGTTGCCGCCAATGCCCGCTATACCGGCAGCGGCACAAGCGTTTTCGACGGTCTGCCGGCCTATGTCATCAAGGAACTCGGCGGTGCCAAAGTTGCCTTCATCGGCGTGCTTACCCCGGCAACCCTCACTTCTTCCACCCCGACCTTTTTCATGGAAGACGGCGAAATCGTCTATGATTTCTGCGGCGGGGATGACGGGTATAAGCTTGCCTCGCAGGTGCAGGCGACTGTGAATGATGCCCGGGCGGAAGGCGCTGATTATGTGATCGCGCTGACCCACCTAGGCTCTATCCCGGCTTATTCCCCTTATGATGCCATCTCCCTGATTCATAAGACAACCGGGATTGATGCGGTGATCGATGGCCATTCCCATTCGGTTATTATCGGCGATACCTACCCCAACGCGGAAGGTGAAGACGTGCTGCTCACCTCTGTCGGCACAAAGATGGAAAATGCCGGTGAGCTGATCATTACTGCTGACGGAACAATTGAATCCGTGCTGATTTCGGAATATGACCGCAAAGACGCGGATATGGAAGCGGCTGTGACTGCCGCCATGGATGAGCTGAATGCCATTCTGGCAGAACCTCTCGGCACTGCACCGTTTGACCTCGTCATTACAGATGAAAACGGAATCCGGATCGCCCGCTCCCGTGAAACCAACCTCGGCAATTACTGTGCTGATGCCGTCCGTGCCGCCATGAATACGGATGTCGCCATCCTCAACGGCGGGGCCCTGCGCCACTCGCTGGATGCCGGTGAGGTCACCTACGGAACACTGCTGAATATCTTCCCATTCCAGAACCTGCTGGCTTCCTGCCGCTGCAGCGGACAGCAGATCATCGACGTGCTGGAATACGGGGCCCGCAAAACCGAAGGCATCACTTCGTTTGATGGCAACGCGGTCGGTGAATACGGCGGTTTCCTGGTTGTCTCTGGCCTGAAATATACCATTGATACTTCCATCGCTTCGCCGGCTGTCGTCAACGATGAGGGGATGCTCACAGGATTTGAGGGACCGCGCCGGGTCAGCGAAGTCATGATTCTTCAAGACGGTGAATATGTCCCGATTGATCCGGAAGGAGAATACACCATCAGCAGTACGGATTATGTCCTCTTTGACAGGGGCGACGGCAACACGGTATTCTCTGACAATGAGCCGCTGGTGCGGTACGGACCGGTGGATCTGGACGCGCTGATCGAATGGTTTAAAGCCACCGGTACCATTGATGAACGCTACCGGACAACGGAAGGCCGCATTACCGTAAAGTAATTCACGAAAAACGGTAATATGAACTAGCGTGTGGGTGAAAGAGAGCCCAGGGTGAAAAACCGTGTGGGTCACAGGATGAACCAGCGTGTGGGTCATAGCGACAAATGAAGAGATCGATCTCGAAAAAAGGGGTCGATCTTTTGTGTCTAATCT
>JAFRHT010000032.1 GCA_017433125.1 Solobacterium sp. | reverse complement strand
GTCCAGTGCCGGTTTGACCGTGACGGTTTCCCCTTCCGCCACTTCCAGTGAGCCGGTTACGACAAAATCGTCCTTGGCAGCCCGGGTTGCGGTGATCACAACATCCTTCCCGTTGGCTGCGTCACAGACCAGTTCTGATTTAGCGCAGCCGGCCAGGGTCACGGCCGCCATCATTGCCGCAGCCATGATTTTCATATAATTCTTCTTCATATTTCAATCCTCCATATCTTTGGAATATCCGGCATGATCCGAAAGATCCTGCCGGATTTGAAAGCATGTTGCATGATCCGCAGTTCATTATACATCATGCTCCGGATCAAAATCCTTACAAAGCGGATTCCCCGGCTGTAAAGCCTGACAACACCTCATCCACATGTATTTCCATGTACCGGCCCGGCTTCAGGATCAGCCGCCGCTGCCGCAGCAGCATCTCCAGTTCCGACCCGATCTCTTCAGCCAGTGATACAATCCTGTCCTTGTAGTTCGGCCGGTTCGGGTGATAGGGCGTCGACCGCCACGCCTCCGCACTGATCCTGCATTCAGCCAGTTCCCTGACCCGGGCAGTAAACACACCTTCTTTATCCAGGTCAGACAGGGCCCGGAACGTCCATTTGTAATAAGGCGGGTATTCCCGCATCAGCAGGAAATACAGTTCCATCGCCGCCCGCAGTCCTTCGGCCCGGCACAGTTCCGCCGCCACAAGATCATTCCGGAACATGCAGCGGGAATAGTTTACCTGCAGCGCGGAGGCATAGGCATGCAGCTGTCCGGCAATCCGGATCCGCCACACCCGGTCCGGATAATAATCCAGCAGCAGCTCCCTGAAAGCGGAGAACACTCCCAGGTCATCCCGGAAGACCGTACCGTTGGTGGCCGTCTTCAGGCAGGAGTGATCCAGCCGCAGCCACGTTTCCTCACTCATCCGGCAGTGTTCGGTATCACAGTCCGCGTGCAGGATATCCGAGTAGAAATCGTGAATGGTCATGACTCCCCGGCGCTCCCGGAGCCGTTCCGTATAGTAGGACCGTTCCACCCGGTCCACAAGTTCGTTATAGACAATGGAAAGCGGATAACCGAACAGTTCCATATCTTCATCCGTCAGCCAGAGACAGACACCGGTGCCGAAGTCATGGTCCCGGGAGATCACATCGTCATAACCGAAGCAGTCCGATCCCTCCCCCGCAATGCCGGCCGCAATCCGGTGTTCATAGGCAGGAAACTTCTCACGGATCATGCCTGCCACATACTCATCATAGAACCTTCTGTTTTTTTCCATTACATTTGTCATGGCTGTCTCCCTGCTGCCCTGTTACCGTCCGTCCGGGTCCTGCCGTATTTTTCCGGCATACCGGGCGGCCCCGTACGCCGCTTCTTCTTTCTGTTCTGCCACATGGATATTCATATCCGGAAACCATGTCCGGATACACTTTCTGTACAGTTCACTGCTGCGGACCGCATTTCCCGATACAGAGAGATCCCTGACTGTCCCGGCTGCGGGCATCAGCTGCCAGAAGTCATGCAGTTCCCTCACAACACCTTCCGCAAAACCGTATGCCAGTGTTCCCGGCGTCAGATTTTCTGTATTGATGCCGGTGATCATGCCGGTCAGCTCCGGTTCCGCCCGGCTGCCCCGGAAACGGGTATCCACCGTGATGCCTGCCGCACTGCCTGCTTCAAGCGCCGCCGCATCCAGATCCCGCATCAGCTGCTCCGGCACCGGGCAGTCATACCGCTGCAGGATGTCCTGCACCAGTGATGCCAGCACATCGTATGCGCTGCCGCCGCAGAGACTGCTGCCGCTCAGGATATATTTCCCGTCGACATACGGCCGCGTGTCCAGGCCCGGTACTTTGACATACGCATCACAGATCAGGGAAATCTGACTGCCCGTACCGATATTCAGCAGCGCTTCCGAAACCCCGGCGCAGGCTCCGTATACACTGGCCTGGTTATCACCCAGGGCGCAGTATACCGGTACTTTCCCGCAATACAGACCGACAGTCCGGATTTCATCACATACTTCCGGCAGATACTTCTCATCAATTCCCAGAATCCTGAAGGCTTCGCGGTCAAAGTCCTTCGTCTCTTCCCGGTAGAGGCCCATGCTCTGGGCCATGGTGATATGTACCAGGGGGCTCCGGCTGTCTGCCAGCCGCATGGCCACATAGTCCGGTATGGTTGTGATCTTCACAGCCCTGTCCGGGACCATGCCTGTCTGCAGATCATGGTACAGCGTGACAAGACCGTAACCGGTGGCGAGATGATATCCTGTCCGCCTGCTCATATACGCGCTGAAACTCAGCCCGTCACGCCAGAGCAGACTGCCTCTTTCGTCCTGCCACGATACTGCGTCCCCGCAGGCTTTTCCCGCATCATCCACATATACAATGCCGTGCATCTGGCCGGTCAGGGCAATGGCGTCAGCGGTGCCGGCATGCAGGCGCTGAAGAATATCTCTGCATAAAGACAGAAGCCGCTCTGCATCCTGCAGGGCATAGGCTCCGGTGTATGTCTTGGCATCATTGGGGAGTGTACATGTATCAATGACAACCCCGTCATCCAGCAGCACACCGCTGATGGTTGTTGTTCCTGTATCAAGTCCGATTACTTTCATATGCTTTTCCCGGTAACATCATATCATGCCTGCCTGTATGCAAAGCCGGAATGGACAGATCTGCTGTATGATAAAAATATGAAATCGCAAGAATATGACGTGCTGTGCATCGGCACAGCCCTGATTGATTCCATTATCCGGGGGTTTGACCCCACCCCTGTCTCCGCTTCCGGCTTCCGGGCGGTTTCAGGGTCGCTGCATGTCGGCGGGGAAGCTGTCAACGAAGCCATCGCCCTTGCCAAACTGGGTGTCAGACCGGCAATCCTCTGCAGTCTGGGACAGGATGAAGCCGGCGGAATGGTTCGCAGGCATCTGCAGGATGCCGGTGTCGGCACAGCGCTCATTCAGCAGTCCGGCCATCCAACACCGGTAACCACCATGTTTGTCAGGGCGGACGGCACCCGGCAGTCCATCACCAATCAGGCACATTTTTACAATTTCCATCCTGAACAGTATCTGGATGAAATACCCCTGCCCAAAGCCATGATACTGGGCTCCCTGTTCCGGGCTCCCTTCGACGATCCGGAAGTGACAGCTGCCGTCCTGCGCTTTGCAGACAGAAACGGCATACAGGTATTTGCCGATACCAAGCTGCCCAACTCAAGGCCCTGCACCCTGGAAGAGATCCGGACCTGTCTGCCGCTTGTCAGCTACATCACCCCGAACGAAGACGAAGCCCGCTTCTATACCGGCAAAGAAACACCTGCGGAAATGGCAGAGGTATTCCTGCAGTACGGTATCAGGAACGTGATTATCAAGCTCGGCGCCGAAGGCTGTTATTACTGCAGCCGGGAAGCCGCTTATGCACTGCCTGCCTGCAAAGTCGACGCTGTTGATGCGACCGGGGCCGGTGACAACTTCCTGGCCGGGTTCGTCAGCGAGCTGCTGCGGGGTTCCCCGGTCCCGGACGCCCTGCGCTTTGCGAATGCCTGCGGCGCCATCTGCACCTCCGCGGCCGGGGCTTCTGCCGGGCTGCAGAGCCGGGACCAGGTACTGACCTTCCTGGACAATCTGTAAAATGAAAAAATCCTGTGACAAGACAGGATTTTTTGTTTCTTATCCCTTCCGGCTGCCGCGGTCCAGGAGGTTTGCGATTCTGCCGAGGAGGATGCCGGCGCAGGCGCCCGCGAAAGCCAGCCCGAACACCCATAACGTACCGCTGTCCGGCGCAAGCTTGAACGTCATCATGGAATTGCACATGTAGTTCAGCACGTTGGCACAGCCGGCAAGCACCGGGAACAGCCAGTACTTCCGGCTGTTTCCCAGGGCCAGGGCGAACAGGAAACTGACGCCCGGGGCCAGGAAGAAGAAAACCAGGATAAGGCCGATCGGATCATCCCCGTAGATCCAGTACAGCCGGCTCAGGATGATGAAAACCAGCATGACGGTCAGATAGACCAGCAGTAATTTCTTTTCGCCGCGGTTCATATATCTGTTTATCCGTTTTTGGAGCCGAAGGAAATGGTTGAGGAACTCTCATTTTCCCGCCGGGCTTCAAGCATTTTTTCCAGCTGAATCACAACTGCCACGATCATATCCTCATACTCCGGCTGATAAATATCAATGTAGTACTTATCATGCAGTGATACAGCCTTCTTCCCGACCGTTGCCAGCGGCTCTTCATTGCCGTCCACCAGGTTGAAACTCAGCCCGAGGAGGTTGCCGCGGACCTGCCAGCCCAGTTCCGCAATATTCGTGATATCCTCCGCCACATGGAAGAGTTCGTTGGACAGCGTGAACTTTGTGCCGTCCGCCATGGTGACATAATGGATTTCGTGCAGGCTCACCGGCCTCTTTTCAAGGTTGGCAACCAGATTGCCGGCCGCGTCCATAATATCCGTTTTCCCCTTGATTGCGATGATGCTGGATTTTGTATAGTATTTCACATTTTCCTGTTCATCCGTGACATCGATCCGCCTGTGCATGTCGCCAAGCCGCAGTGCCGTATACAGCGTGTATGCCGGTTCGCCGTAATCGACCACAGTGCTTCTGCCGAGGCTGTCAGCCGCGTCATTTACATCATCACTCAGTGTTTTCAGTATCGATAATAATCCCATGATCTGTTTCCTTTCTGCCGGTGTACCTGCAGGGTGTTATCTCGGCGGGATGATCTCCAGCCAGTAGCCGTCCGGGTCCTGGATAAAGTAGATCCCCATGGCGTGATTTTCAAAGCAGATGCATCCCATCTCTTCGTGCAGTTTATGGGCGGCTTCGAAATCATCCGTGAGGAATGCCAGGTGAAATTCCTCTTCCCCGATGTCATAAGGCTGCGGATGGTCTTTCAGCCAGGTCAGTTCCAGTTCAAAATCGGTGGTTTCATTGCCGATATACACGATGATGAACGAGCCATCCTGTGCGGTCTTGCGGCGCAGTTCCTTCAGGCCCAGCGCTTTTTCGTAAAATGCCAGTGAGCGGTCCAGATCAGCGACATTGTAGTTTTCATGGATCATCTTGAACTTCATAACTTATCCTCCCTGTTACAGTTCCCAATGGGTTTCGTCTGCTGTGTCCAGCAGGATAGAATCACTTTCCTGCATATATGAAGTGCGGAACCGTTCCACAACACTCCGGTCTTCCCAGAAATGCATCGGCAGTACATACCGGGGATGACAGACTGACAGGAACAATTCCATGCCCTCGGCATAATTGTCCTCAAGACGGTCATCCAGCACCGCGAACGCCACGTCAACCGGCACGCCGGCAAGCTTCTGTATTTCCCGCCGGAATACGGTTTCCTGCTCTGCCAGCCACTCCGGGTCCTCGCCGGGCCAGTCCCACCAGTGCAGGTCACCGGCGTGGTACAGGGTGCCGCCGGCTGTCACAACGAGGTATGCAACACCCTCATCGGTTGACAGCAGAGTCTGTACCGTGCCGAGGCCCTCCACCCGGTACATTTCATCAGCGTCCATGTACCGGACATCCGCGTCCTTCGGCACTGACGGATGTCCTTTGATATCAAACGCCAGGATGTATTTCGTCTGCACATGACTCTTTGCCAGAGAGAAGATCTCCGGATTGAAATGATCGGCATGCACATGGCTTGCAAAAACATACAGCGGCTTCTCCGGCGGGATCCGGTGCAGAAATGACAGATCACCGCGGTAATAGTCAAACAGCAGCGCGATGTCATCCATCTCGACAAAGAACCCGCTGTGTCCCAGATAATCAATTCTCATAAGTCAATCATACTTCTCCTTCGCCGGTTTCGGCCACCACGCGGCACGGCAGTCCGGACACGCCGGCATAGTTCATCGGATATGTGTGCATGATGCAGTGCCCGGGCACCGCCCGCAGGTTACAGAGATTCTCAACAACAAACACGCCCCGGTCTGCGCAGTACTGATCCGCCGGTGTGTGTTCCCGGCCGCGGCGTATACCGGCACAATCCACGCCGATGATGGAGATTTTCCTGTCCAGCAGGGCATCAATCAGTTCATGGGACAGCTGCGGGTGCCCGGCAAAATACGGCCGGCTGCCATAGTTCTCGCGGTCAATGAAACCGGTATAAAAGGCAACGAACATATCCGGCCCGACAGCATCCATGTCTATATCCGCGATATCAATATCCCTGCCGCGCACATGGGAGACATCAAAGACAACCGCTTCCCGTTCTGTATATTCCAGCGGAAACTTCTTGTCCATGATGTCAAAATGCGTGCCGAGATGCCCGGCCAGGACTTTCTTTTCATTTTCCTGCGCAGCAGCAGCCATCTGCGCTGTGATTAATAAAGTAACGTCAATCAGCATGTTCCCCGCCTCCGCAGTCTATCGGATCCTTCATATACGCATATACCGCTCTGATCCAATTATACAGAAAACAGGATCTTTTTGATCCTGTCAGCCTGTGCCTCAATGCAGTCTGATGCCCATTCAGGGCAGCCGGCCGGCATTACCCGAGCAGCTTCTTCGCGGCCTGTTCCAGTTCCATTCTCTCCTGCGTATCGTCGTAGCAGCGTTCCCGGTCATCGATGCCTTTCACAACATCGAGCGCAAACAGCCCGTCGTGATTGCAGCAGAACAGGATCTGCTTCACACCCCGCATTTTGAACCAGGCCTGCGCTTCCCCTTCCGGATACAGCTTTGTCATCTGCAGGCCGTCCGGCGACAGCGCTGCCATAAACGTGATGTAATGATTCCTGGTCATCTCATGGGCAATTCTGACCCAGTATTCATCCTCGACACGCTCGATAAATATCATATGCTGTTCATCAGTCGGTTCTGCCTCCAGCGGGCTTAACTGTATGCCGTGGCAGGTTATAACCGCCTCGCCCATGCTGTGGATCACATTCCCGCAGACCGGGCAGATATAGAACTTTGAGCGCATCATATTTGCGGACACATTGGCATTCTGCACGGTATTGCCGGAGATCAGTTCCGTGACTGAAATATGAAAGGCCCCGGCTATGGCTTCCAGCAGGGTAATATCCGGATAGCCCCTGCCGGTTTCCCACTTCGATACAGTCTTGTCGCTGATTCCCAGTTTTTCCGCCAGCTGCAGCTGGGTCAGATGGTTCTTTTCCCGCAGTTCCCGGATCACTGCCCCGGTGACATACTGATTCATCGTCCTGTTTACCTCCTGTGCCGCAATTGTAAACCGGCCGGCATGATTACACTACCTACGGAACGTAGAGTTATATTAATGCATCCGTATAATCTGCTGATATCCCCGGCTGATCATGGACACATAGACGATGGAAGATGTCCCCGCAGCCAGCATCAGCAGCATCCCCACGCCGCCGGCCGCCATGGCAGCCGTGCTGTCCGTGATAACCGCGCAGATCATCAGCGGCAGTACTGAACCAATAAGCAGGACTGCACCGGTCAGGATGCCGAGAAGATGGGTGTGCTCAAAGTTCTTCCTGTTCTCTTCCGCAACACTTTTCACCCCATACTCAAGTTCCCGGCCGGGCTGGCGGAAATACCTGTACCGGGACATCTGCCAGACAGACGGAATAACCGTCACAGCTGCGGCTGTCAGGATTATCACCTGGATAATCACCCCCAGCATGCCGCGCCGGAAATCATCCGTAATGGTCAGGAATATGCCGGCGGCCGGGGAGATGAAGAAAAGGACAATCCCCATGACGACCTTTTCCGCGCACTTCCGCTGATCCCGGAAATAGTCCTGCACTTCCCCGAGGGCTATGCGTTTCGTGCTTTCTGCCGGGGCAGCAGACAGATCCATGCTCCCGGCCAGGTCAGAGAGATCATACGCATCCTTCAGCAGAAAATCCGCCGGGACTTCAAAGTATTCAGACATTGCCAGGATCCGGTCAATGTCCGGCATGGCCTGGGACATTTCCCACTTTGAAACAGCCTGTCGGCTGACCCCGAGCCGGTCGCCGAGCTGTTCCTGTGACAGACCGCTTCTTTTGCGCAGTTCCGTTATCTTTTCCCCTAAAATCATTTCAGCCTCCCTGCAGATCAAGTGATTCTATAAATGATATGATTCCGGACGCGGTTTCAGCAGGCCTTTCCGCATGGACAAAGTGGCCGCAGTCCAGATATACAATGGATCCATTTGTCAGGCCGGAGATGTATTCCGTATGAATCCGGATCCAGTCAGCCGGTTCCATGACCCGTTCCATAACCCGGCCATCGGACACAAAGAACAGGGTGGGCACATCCGGGACAGGACTGCTGCAGTATTCCCGCAGATCAGCCAGCTGGCGGCTGGTCATGATGGTTTCCCGCTGGAAAGCAGCGCCGGAACCCCGGCAGTACATATCGTATGCAATAGCCCGGTACTGTTCCTTTTCGGTTTCCGTCAGAACATTGGATGATAACGCCGGCAGCATTTTATCCGGATTCATCAGCAGCCGGATCAGACCTATGTCATACATGAAAAAATCATACACAGCCATG
This sequence comes from Solobacterium sp., assembly GCA_017433125.1. Classification (GTDB taxonomy): domain Bacteria; phylum Bacillota_I; class Bacilli_A; order Erysipelotrichales; family Erysipelotrichaceae; genus Bulleidia. Next base: position 34,062 of record JAFRHT010000032.1, on the reverse strand, counting down.
GCAGAGACCGCTTCATCCATGTCCTGCGCCTCCCACGCGTCCGGATCCTGAGGAACCCGGTATGCCGTGTACTGGGCCGGAATACTGCTGTCAAGCCCGATGATTCCTTCCACCTCATCAGGGTAGTGTTCCGCCCACCAGAGGGCCTCAATCCCGCCGGCGGAGTGTGCCGCAAGTATGAACGGGCCGGTGATATCAAGTCTGGAAAGGGCCTCCCTGGCCTCATCCACAACGATGTCGACCGCCCGCTCACCGGCGTATTCATCACTGTAACCATACCCGAACTTCTCAATCACGGCAATCCGGCAGTGATCCGTCAGCCGGCTGTAAAGCGGTTTGAAATCAAAGACAGGTGACGGCGTGCCGTAACCTGCCAGGAAAACCAGTGTCCGCACACCGCTGCCTGCTGTATACACATTCATGCGCTGCCCGCCGACTTCCACGTACTGTCCGGCAATATGGCGGATAGCTGCCCGTTCAGCCCGCAGCCTGGCCTGGTGGTAACTGCGGAATCCGGCAAGAGACGCAGCTGCTGTCAGGATAATGGCAAGAAACAGTTTACTGATTGTTATCAATACTTTTCTGCTTCTGCTGTTCATATCCGGTATGCCCTTTCCTCTGATGCCATAACGGTATATGAAAAAGCGGCCGGATTCCACCAGCCGCGGCTTGCAGTTTGTCAACCGGGAGTTGAATCTGTGCTGCCACAGAAGATCTCCCGAGGGTGCCTTCATCACAGTTCCAGTTTCATGAAGACATCTGCATAACTGTTGTCATTATACCTGTCAATGGGGACAAAGCCCGTTTTCCCGTACAGCCTTAATGCGCTCTGATAGGAGGAGATGGAATCGAGCACGATATTCTTGTATCCGCGCTTTCCGGCGTACTCTATTACTGTGTTCATCATCTGCCTGCCCAGACCCCGGCCCCGCAGTTCATGCGCCAGGTACATGGCCTTGAGTTCGGCAGTTTCGCTGTCTATATGTTTCAGGCCGACTGTTCCGGCAACCGCGTCATCGGCGAGCAGGCACCAGAACGCCTCAAATGACGCGTTGATGTCATTGTAATACGCATATCTTCCGGCAGGTTCAAATGTCTTGCCGAGCTCCGCAAAACATCGTGCCGTAAAGTCAAAGACACCCTGTTTATATGCTGTTTCATACGGGACCAGCCTGATATTCATAATTTACCATTCCTTTATCGACTGCCATTTTCAATCTTCTGCATGTTCATAATATTCTTCTGCCTGCCGGCAGGATGCGGCAATGCCGGTCAGCGTGCCCCCTATGTCAGAAACCAGGTATTAAACTCCTTATAAACTGCTTCGAGATAGGAAATGTGCTCCTTCATATAGAAATACGCGAATTCTTCGTTGCCGTCCCGGATGGCCTCAAAAATCTTTCTGTGCTGTTTATTCAGTTCCTGCGCAATCGCATTCTGGTTTTCCGGAAGCTTATAGGCCATTACCTTTTCGGCCGCAAGATTCATTTTCATTTCCGCGTTGATCAGCTGTTCGACAAATGACAGCATATAGGGATTATGCGCCGCCTTAGCTATGGCAACATGAAAGGAATCAAAGATTTCTTCGAATCTGCCGGATTTCATCCGCTTTGGAAGGGTCATCTCCAAGGCGGCAATATCCTCAGGAGTAGCGTTTCTCGCTGCTTCTTTTGCGATCGCCGGTTCAAGCAGGAGCCGGGCCTTTGTCGAGTTGATAAAGTCAATCTCCGCATTCCGCCGGATGTCTGCGGCCTCGCTGTCCCGCCTGAGGTCAGCCGGGTCTACCAGCACAAAACTGCCTTTGCCTTTCCGGGTTTCGATAACGCCCATTTCAGCAAGCTTTTTCAGCGCTTCCCGCACGGTAATCCGGCTGACGCCGGTCATTTCGATCAGATCTTTCTCACTCGGCAGAATGTCCCCTTTTGTGTAAATCCCGTCAGCGATGCTGTTGAGAATCATTCTGGCTACCTGTTCATACAGTATTGTGACTCCGTTAATTTTCTCAATCATTGTTTTCCTCCGGTAAAAAAACTCGCCGCTGAACTTATTATATTACATAATAACTTGCAGAGGCGAGCTCAGTTCCGATCAGGAGGCGGGAACCATTTCTGTTCCGGTTATTTTACTGGACGGATGTCTTTTTTACGTGTTTTTCGCGCAGGAATGTATAGATGATCACCAGTACGCTGTAGCCCAGCATCATCTGCCATGCGCCGGCAATATCACTGAAGTTGAGAATGGCGGCGATAATATACCCGATCAGGGCGATTGTTGTCAGAACATACAGAGCTGCCGGTCCGACTTTGAAGGTAGACCTGGCCATCGCTTCCGGATTCTTTTTGTAGATCAGGTAGCCTGTGGCGATCGGGAACAGTACATAGATCAGTGAAACACCGTTGCCAAGCCGGGCAACCGTGCTGATGTCCAGGCCGGTGAGGATCGGGATGGCACCGATGATATAGAAGATGATCAGGAGGACCCACGGTGTTCCGCGCTTGCTGATTGCCCCGGCCTGTTTGGGCAGCCAGCCCTCTTCGCAGGCAACGAGAAGTCCCTTTGTGCACCATGTGAATGTCGCGTTCAGCGTCGAAGCCACCGCAAACATGCCGCCGCCGACAATGAAGAAGTAATAAAGCGGCTTGGGGAAGATGGCCTGCGCAACCGGGATCAGGGTTTCACCGGCGACCACGTCAATCGGCAGAACACCTACGGCAACGACACCGATAAATGCATACAGAACCGCTACGGCAACCGTGCTGTAAATCATTGCCCGCGGCAGGTCACGGCCCGGATTTTTCATTTCACCGCCCAGTTCACTGAGGAACTCGGCCCCGCCGGTCGCAAAGGTCAGGAGTGACGCGCCGGTCATGAACGCGACAAATCCATTGGGCATCATTGTCTGGATTCCGCCCGAGAAGACAGACCAGTCAACCTTTGGCAGGCCGAATACAACAAACAGTCCCATCGCGGCCGCCAGGATGATAACCAGCACATTCTGAAGCTTGGCTGCCATATCCACACCCAGCAGGTTCATGATGAAGCATAGGGTCAGAATCCCAAACGCGACAAGTGTCTTGGGCAGACCCGGGACAAGCCCGCACGCATAATCCGCGAAGGTTATGCCGAACATGGCAAGCACAAGCTGTCCCGCGACAAGAAGGGCAAGGTAGAAAAACCCTGTCTTCGGTCCGATATAGTCTCTTACATACGTGTACATGCCGCCTGTTGCCGGCACGGCGCTGCCAAGCACGGCCAGCACAAGATTCGGACAGATAACAAGGATTGCCGCCACTATGAACGCAAGCGGTGTTCCCGCCCCGGTTATTGCAATCGTAATTCCGGTAAGAGCCATGATGCCGGATCCGATGATCTGTCCGACACCGATACCCATAAGGTCGCCGAGTCCCAGAACTCGTCTCAGTTCAGTACTCTGGGCAGTGTTTTTTTCGTCGTTCTCCATTACTGATTTCCTCCCTTAATCATTTCAGACAGGTATACCGACTGATGATTGACTGTAATTGCCGGCCGCGTTTTTTCAACACTGTTTTTCCAGGTGCTGCGGCACAGTTTATTAAGTCATATCATGTCATGTCATATAATACCATTACATGTTATGTAACACAATATGTATAGATGCTTTGTCCACCCTGCCCATTGCCGTATAAAAAACCTTCCTGTATAACTGTTTCAGCCAGACAAGAAGGTATATAAACTGTTTATCTTCGTGGTGGACCGGCGTCTCCCGGGATTATGTGTGCTTCATCTTATGTTATGCCAACTGGCACATGGATATTATTTTTGAACTCCTTGATGCAGTCTTCCTCCACGGCACTATGATCTTCCTGCAGGAACCGCATTGCGCTGAATGAACAGAATCTTATGCATGCGCTGCACTTCACGCATTCTTCTAATTAGCCGCAGACTTTCCGGGTTTTTGATTTCCGCTATTTGCCCCAGTTCCGGTATTCATAGAGGATCCTGACGAGGATCTTGATCCCGTTGATATAATCCTCCACACTCATCCATTCCCGCTCACCGGATCCTTTCGCCGGCAGCGTGCATGACGGACCGATTCCGACACAGCTGCTGTTGCCGTAAACGATCGGGAAACGGATGTCACTGCCGCCGTGATACTGATGAATAAACTCATCAATGCCGGTCACTTCCGTAATATTACGTTCGATCAGTTTGACAAACGGACTGTCATTCGGAACAAAGGCCGGGGTTGCCCGGAACGGGCCTTTTTCGATCCGGATGTTTTCAAAACGGACTTTCCCCTCTTCTTCGCAGCGCTTCTTCAGATACGCCGTTACACCTTCAATAACACTGTCGATGGTCAGCGGCAGATAGAAACGGCATCTTGCGCTCAGGTGCGCCTCTGTATTGATTCCTCCATAGCCGCCATCCGCTTTCAGTGTGCCGATATTGAGGACAAAGGACGGCTGGCCTTCAAAGGAACCGAAATCAAAACGGTTGGTATCGCGCATCACGCGGTTGTAGTCTTCCAGGTATCCGGCAATATATCCAAGTTCCGCTGCCGCGTTTACACCGGTGGCGAGGTCATCATGCAGAGTGCCCGGTTCTCCTTTGACCGTGATATCCAGATCGATAATCCCCAGGGAAATATTCTTGATTTCGGCAAAACCGTGACCGGTTTCTGCCGGATGGAGATATATGGAATTTGCCCCGGTATATCCCTTTGACAGGGCAGACAGGGTGCCGAAACCGCCGCCGTGCTTGCCCATGATTGACATGACTGTCAGATCATACGGCAGATCCGGAACATACTTCTGAAGATATCTGAGCGCATACAGCATCATCGCAATGCCGCCCTTGTCATCCGCGGAACCAAGTCCGTAGATCTTTCCGTCCCGGATATACGCCGCGTACGGATCATCGAATGTCCCGAAGTAGTCCTCCGCCTCAGTATCGATGTGGGCAAACAGCATCATGGACTGTACTGTCCCGCTTCCTTTCCGGGTACCGACGACATTGTACGCGCCTTCATCATAGGTAAAATCATATGGGGAAAAATCGGGCAGTTCCTCCGCCGCTTTTTCCTGACGGAAACAATCAACCTCAAAACCCAGCGCCTGCAGGGCCTGGATTACCGGTTCCTGTGCCTTTGTGGCTTTTCCGTCACTGCTTTCCGTCCGGATCAGTTCAAGCAGACCGTCAATTATTTCATCCCTGTGTTCATCTATATCATTCAGTATTTTCTGCAGCATTTCCCTGTTCTCCTCTCACAAAAACCACCTTAATAATAATCGATTTTCATAAGGCTAAAACAAATGAATAATACATGTTCATTTTGAACCCGGCAGCCCTGTAATAATGCTATTATTTTAAAAAGTGCTTAGACAGGCAGGAATGCTTCCTGTCCGGCCAGAGAAACATGTGCAGGTAAATGATATGAAACAAACCTTTAAAACAAATGAAGTTGAGGAAATGCTGGCGTTTATACGCAGCAATGTCCAGAAACACAAACTGAAGAAAACAGAAGAAAACCGGGCGCTTCTCATGTCAGAGGAGACGCTTGTCACCATGCTTGAGCACACCACCGGGGAAGAGATTACCCTTGAAGTGAGATATTTTGCCGGAAACATGACCATCCGGATGAGTGCCAAGGGTGATCCCTTTGATCCGGTGGCGGATACGAATGATGATCCGATGCACGCCGCCCTGATGAAATCTTTTGCCGCGGACATACGTATCAAGAGTTCAAAAGGTATAAACACCATTACCATCACGGCCTTCAAATCCCGCTATCTTCTGCTGTACAAACTGATCCTCGCCGGGGCCCTGAGCATTGCCCTGTCATTTCTGCTCAAAGCGGTCTGCTCCCCGCAGATCTGTCAATGGATATCTGTACAGATCATGACGACAGGCAAGACACTGTTCATGAACTGCCTCAACATGCTCATTCCGCCGCTGGTGTTTTTCTCCATCGCCAGTGCCATTGTAAGTTTCGGTGACAGGTCGCAGCTGGGCCGCATCGGCGGCAAGACCATGGGCCTTTACGCTTTCACTACCGTATGTGCCACAGCTATCGGCTTCATACTGGTCGAACTGATCAAGCCTTACAGATACGGGGATCTTGAACTGCAGGCAGTCAACCTTGCCCAGGCAGGTGTAAAAATGTCCTTCCGGGATTCCCTCATGAATATCTTTCCGGATAATATCGTCGCAGCATTTCTCAACGCTGATACCGTGCAGATCATCTTCCTGGCGGTCATTATAGGCCTTGGCACAGCCTCTGTCGGGACAAAAGGAAAAGCCTTTCAGGAATTTATCACAGCGGGCAATGAAGTTTTCCTCAAGCTTACAAATGCCCTTGTAGGGTTTATGCCCCTGCTCATTTTCTGCATTATCGGTGAGACGCTCCTCGGCGGCGGTGCCGGCAGCGGTATGGGCATGCCGATTCTCGTCGGTGTCGGGGTGTATGTACTGGCCATTGTGGTCATGATTGTTTTCTATCACCTGCTGCTGTTTATCCTCGGCAAGCTCAATCCCCTTGTCTTTACCAGAAAATACCTGCCCTACATGCTGCAGGTGGTTGGGATCGGTTCTTCCAGCGCGGCCATTCCCCTGAACATGAAAGTTTGCGAGGAATTCGGCATCGACAAGAAAGTCTATTCGCTTTCGATCCCCCTGGGTGCCACCGTCAACATGGACGGAACCACGATCTATATGGCTGTATTCGGTCTGCTTCTTGCCAGACTCTACGAGCTTCCCATTACTTTATCCGTCTATTTCACGCTGACGCTTGCCATCCTGCTTCTGTCCGCGGGTGCCCCGCCGGTCATGGGCTCCTCCATCATCTGCCTGACAGCCCTGATGCGGACCATCGGCCTGCCGGTTGAAGAAGCCATTTCCATGGTTCTTGGCGTAGAGGTCATTGCCGGCCTGCTCAGAACTGCGAACAATGCCGTCTGTGACATGGTCGGCTCCCTGATTGTCGCAAATCAGGAAGGCCTGCTTGATAAAGATAAATACTATTCAAATACCGGCAAAGCATAGAGACAGTATATCCGGCTGTAACCTTTCACATCGGTCACATAAACTAAAAAAATCTCCCTCCCGTTCTGAACGCCAGGCAGGGAGGTTTTTTTCAGTCAGCCGGACCGCAGGGCTTTCGCTGCTGCACAGGCACCTGTTCTGTCTGTCTATGAATACATTATTAATCTATTTCTCTTTTCTTAAATTGAAAGCGCTTTTACCTTAGTATAGAATTGTAACTAGAAAGGAGTTTGTAGAACAAACTTAACAGGAGGAAAGAAAATGAAAAAGTTATTCAAACCTGTGCTGGCCGGACTGATGGCTATCAGTCTGGCAGCGTGCTCCAACGGCGGTTCAGGCACTCCGAGTGCTGCACCGGCTGACGAAGGCGACGGCAAGATTTCCATCGCGCTGTGTGTCAACGGTACCCTGGGCGACAAGTCCTTCTTCGATTCCGGCAACGAAGGCATGCAGTGGATCGAACGCGATTTCGGTGACAAGGCTGAAACTGAGGTTATCGAATTCTCCTATGATGATACGACCTGGCAGTCCAAGCTGGAGAACGTATTCATGTCCGAAGAATATGACATCATCATTGTAGGTACCTATGACATGCTCGGCATGACTGTCGAACTGACAGCGGAATATCCGGATCAGAAGGTCTGGTTCTATGATGAGCAGTGGGACTTCGAAGCCAATCCGAGAGACAATGTCATCTCCCTGCTGTTCAAGCAGAACGAAGGTTCCTACATCGTTGGTTACATGGCAGCCATGGCTTCCAAGACAAACCACATTTCCTTCTGCGGCGGCATGTCCAATACTGTCCTGCTGGACTTCTTCGCAGGTTATGAACAGGGTGCCAAGGCTTACAACCCGGACATCATCGTTGATGAAACCTGGATGGATTCCTTCTCTGATTCTTCCAAGGGCAAGGACGTCGCTTCTTCTTCCTACTCCCAGGGTGTTGACGTTGTCTTCGCCTGCGGCGGTTCTGCCGGTCTCGGCGTCTTCGAAGCAGCGCTCGAATATGACGATGTCTTTGTAGTCGGTGTCGACGGCAACCAGGGCGCGATGTGGGAAGCAGCCGGCGAAACAGCCAAGGCTGAAAAGACCCTCACTTCCATGACCAAGAACGTCAACCAGGGCTTCTATGACACATTCAAGAAGGAACTCGACGGTACTCTGGAATACGGCCAGAACTACAGACTTGGTGTTAACGGCGGTTATGTCGGTGCTGCTGTCACTTCGACAACAGAAGCTGCCCTGACAGCTGACCAGCTGAAGGCAGTTGAAGACATCACAGCGCAGATCGCTGACGGCACAATTGAAGTAGCTACTGCTTTCTAAGAGAACACAAGCCAGATTAAGATTCAAACGGTACTGAAGTTGCCTTTGGCCTGGTGCCAAAGGCAACTTTGCTTAAAGGGGCACATTTATGGAAAATTATCTTGTGATGGAGGATGTTACCAAAATCTACAACAATGGTATCATCGCCAATGATAAAGTAAATTTTTCCGCGAGAAAGGGTGAAATCCACGCCATCTGCGGCGAGAACGGGGCCGGCAAGACGACACTGATGAAGATGCTTTTCGGCATTGAGCAGCCTGATGAAGGCAGGATCATCATCAAGGGGAATGAGATGCATCTGAATTCCCCGACTGACGCGATCAGGGCCGGCATCGGCATGGTCCATCAGCACTTCATGCAGGTTCCTTCGCTGACCGTCGCGGAAAATGTAACACTGGGAGTTGAACCGACCAACGGATTTGTCTTTGATATGGACAAGGCAATCCGCATGACTACGGAATGCTGTGAAAAATACGGCTTTGATATCAACCCGAAAGCGCACATCCAGGATCTGTCCGTCGGTGTCAAGCAGAAAGTCGAGATCGTCAAAGCCCTGGTCAAGGGCTGTGAGATCCTGATCCTTGATGAACCGACCGCTGTCCTGACACCGCAGGAGACAAAGGAACTCTTTGTCCAGCTGAAGAACCTGCGTGATACCGGGTGTACGATTATCTTCATTTCCCATAAATTGAACGAAGTAAAAGAACTCTGTGACCGTGTTACTGTCATCAAGAAAGGTAAGACGATCGGGGTATGGAATATCAAGGATGTCACCGAAGCGGATATCTCCCGCTATATGGTCGGGGTAGACGTTGACCTGAACATCCCGAAGGAGCCCGCGGAGCCGAAGGAAAACGTCCTTGTCGTCAATGATCTGACCATTTACAACGAAGCCGGCAAGAAAAAAGTTAATGATGTCTCCTTTTCTGTGCGGCGCGGTGAGATTGTCGGTATCGCCGGGGTTGAAGGCAACGGCCAGAGAGAAATGATCGATGCGATTACCGGCCTTTCCAAATACAGTTACGGCAGTATCAAACTGATGGGCAAAGAGGTCAAAGACATGGATATCGGTGACCTTCGCAGAACCGGTCTTGTCCATATCCCGGAAGACCGCAATCTCTATGGCTGTGCCCGCTCCATGAGCATCCGCGACAATATGATCGCTGATAAAATCTCGGACGCCAAATATAATAACGGCCTCTTTATCAACGAAAAAGCGGTCAAGGAAGACACCGACAAGTGGGTCGATGAATTCCTGGTACTGTGCGACAGCGGTGATCAGCTGGTCGGCATGCTGTCAGGCGGCAACGTACAGAAAGTCGTCGTGGCCCGGGAATTTACCAGCTATTCCGAACTTGTTGTCTGTGACCAGCCGACCCGCGGCATCGATGTCGGCGCGGCGGAATTCGTCCGCGAACGCATGGTTGAAATGCGCGATGCCGGCAAAGCCATCCTGCTGATTTCTGCTGACCTGGCCGAGATCATGAGCCTGTCCGACTCCCTGATCGTCATGCACGGCGGCAGGATCAACGCCTACTTCCCCGATGTCAGACAGCTGACCGAAGAAGATCTTGGCTTCTATATGCTTGGCGTCAAACACATGAGTGAAGAAGAGATTAGAGGTGCTATGCATGAGTGAGAATAAACAGATAAAGAAATCATTCGTCACCCTGTTCGGCGGCATGGACGTTGAAGCCCGCTTCGGGCTGATGCGCATGGCCGTCGCCATCGCCATCGGTCTCGGCACGGCTGTCCTGCTGATCATCATCGGCGCCAGGGATCCGATTGACTCCCTGAAATACTTCTTCCTGGGACCGCTGCAGATCCTTAACCCGAATGTCGCCAAAGGTATCGGCTGGAACTACTTTGACCAGTGGATCCAGTTCATGATCCCGCTTCTGTTTACCGGTACGGCAGTCAGTATCATGTTCTCTGCCAATAAGTTCAACCTCGGTCTTGAAGGTGCCATCATGTGCGGCGGTCTGGCCTGCGGCTGGGTCTGCTGCCTGCTGGACGGTGATATTCAGGCGGCGAATGCCAGCCCGGTCATGTGTGCGGTTTGCGGCCTTGGCATTTCCATTGTTGCCGGGGCTCTGGTCACGTTGATCCCTGCGCTTCTTGAGAAGAAGTGGGGTGCTTCAATCATGGTCACCTCGCTGATGCTGAATTACATTTCCCTGTATATTTCCAGATACTGCCTGTTCTCCACCACACTGCGGGACACCCGTACTTCCAAGTATTCCTGGCAGTGGACAGAAGATGTTGTACTGACCTTCCGGAAATTCATGGGAACGCGGTTCACAATGCGGCTTGGGCTGTTCATCGGCATCCTTGTTGTCCTGGTCGGCTGGGCATTCCTGTTCAAGACAAAATGGGGCTTCAAGATCCGCCAGCTCGGCCAGAACCCGAGTTTTGCCAAATATGTCGGTGTCGGGATCATCTCGACCGGTGTGATCGTGCAGATCATCGGCGGTGCGATCGGCGGTCTGTGCGGAGCCACCGTCATTCTCGGCAACTACAACTATTACTATGGTGTTGAACTGACCGGCTATGGCTGGGACGGCGTTACCATGGCGATTTTCGCCGGGAACAACCCGAAGCGCCTGATTCCGGCGGCGGCCTTCATTGCCTATATCAGGGCCGGTGCTTCGATTATGGCTACCCAGCCGGGCGGCCCGATCAATGAACTGACAAAGATCGTTGAAGGCGTTATCGTACTGTTCCTGCTGGCTGAGAGATTCCTGGCCAAGACACATCGTAAGATGATCGTCGAGGAGGCAAAGAAAAAGCAGGCACTCAAGCTGGAAACAGGAAAGGAGGCTGCAGAATAATGGGACTGTTGACTGAAATTTTCAATACCCTTGCCAAGGTACTCGTGCTTCCGTCTTTCTATTACATGATCATCATGTCAGCTGCCCCGATCCTTCTGGCCGCCCTGGCCTGCGCAATCGCGCTGAAAGCCAATGCCATCAACATGGGTACGGAAGGCATCATGACGGTGTCCTCCCTGGTGGCTGTACTGGTATCTGCCAAGCTCGGCGGCGCGGCGGCCGGCGGTCCTTGGGCTGGTCTGGCGGCAGCGATCATCGTCGGTGCCATTCTGGGCTTCCTGGTGTCCGTGTTCGCCTTCCGGCTGAAAATCGATATCATTCTCGTCGGTATCGCCATGAACCTGATCGGTACCGGTGCCTCTGTCTTCCTGATGTATGTCCTGACGGGTGACAGAACCACCACGACATCACTGTCCTCCGGAACACTGCCGCAGATTGCGATCCCGCTGCTCAAGGATATCCCGGTGCTCGGGGAAATTCTCTCAGGGCACTATATCCTGACTTACGTCGCGTATATCCTGGTCTTTGTAATGTCCTTCCTGCTGTTCAAGACAAAACTCGGACTGCGGATCCGCGCCGTCGGTGAAAATGAAGACGCGGCTGAATCCGTCGGTATCTCTTCCCTGCATATCAAAACCATCGCTCTGGTTATTTCCGGGGCATTGGGCGGCCTGGCCGGCGCCTTCATGTCCGAATGCTATCTGGCCTACTTCTCAAGCGGCCTGATCGCCGGACGCGGCTTTGTTGGCCTGGCAGCCTGCAACATGGGTGCGGGAAACCCGGGCATCATCTGCATATGCTGCCTGGCTTTCGGTATCTTCTACGCGTTCTCCAACTTCGCGACCCTTTCCAATTTGTCCATCTATGCCCTGAACGCGCTTCCGTATGCCGTTGTTCTGGTGGGTGTCGTGCTGTACTCGATCTATACACGCAATAAGGAACTGAAGCGTCTGCAGGGGCTGGAAAGCGAGGAAAAATCCGATACCGGTACGGTTGCCCGGAATTAGCAGGCAGCTTCATCCGGAAGAAAGGAATCCTATGACAATGAAAAAAAGACCGGTGATCCTTGACGGTGATCCCGGACATGACGATGCGATTGCCTGGGTGGTGGCCGCATCCGTGCCGGAATTTGACATCAAGGCAATCACCACGGTAGCCGGCAACCAGACGCTGGCAAAAGTAACTTACAATGCGCAGCGCATCGCTGCCCTGCTGCATCTCGATGTCCCGGTGGCCAAAGGCAGGCCTGTCCCGCTGATGTCCGACCTGATCATTGCGCCGAACTTCCACGGGCAGTCCGGTCTGGACGGTCCGCAGCTGCCGGAGCCGGCAAGAGGCGTCAGCCCTCTGTCCGCTATCGAAATGATGGCAAAAGTACTGCGGGAATCCGAGGAGAAGGTCACGATCATCGCGACCGGTCCGCAGACAAATGTCGGGGCCCTGCTGCTGACTCACCCGGAGCTGAAAGACAAGATCGAAGTCATCTCCACCATGGGCGGCGGGATCCGCAACGGCAACTGGACGCCGGCAGCGGAATTCAACATCCTGGTTGACCCGGAAGCTTCCTATATCGAAAATGTATCCGGTGTTCCGCTGCAGATGTGCGGCCTGGATGTGACCGAACAGGCCATTGTATACCCGGAAGACTGGGAAAAGATCCGTGCCCTGGGCAACCCGGTTGCCAAGGTCGTGGCAGAATGGTTTGACTTCTTCTTCATCCATCTGAGCGAACTGGGCTGGAAGGGTGCCACCCTGCATGATCCGTGCGCCGTTCTTTCACTGGTTCACCCCGAAATCTTTGATATTCGTGATTACTATGTAATTACGGAACTGGGCGGCCAGTACACACGCGGGGAAACCGTCGCCGACGTGTACGGCATCACCGGCAACAAGCCCAACTGCCGGGCTGTTGTCGGCCTGGACCGGGAAAAATTCGTTGATTACCTGATTGAGGCATGCCGGACCTATGATGGCTGGGAGGTGGAATAATGGAACGCATTCCTGTATGGATTGATACCGACTGCGGTGTTGATGACGCCCTGGCCCTGCTCTGTGCCTTCCGGCTGCCGGAACTGGAAATTGCCGGCCTTTCGGCAACGGCCGGAAATGTCACCCTGGAAAACACCTACCGCAATACCCGCGATATTGCCGCCCTCGCCGGACGGAAGGATATTCCGGTTTACAAAGGGGCAGAAAAACCCTGGATCGCAGCGCCGCGGACATCTGAATATGTCCATGGCACGGATGGTCTCGGCGGGGCAAAGATCGCTCACTCGGATGCCCCGGAGACGGAAGGCCATGCCTGGGACGCGCTTTACAGCAAGGCAAAGGAACTCAACGGGGAACTGCGCATTGTGGCAGTCGGCCCGCTGACAGATATTGCCAACACCATCATCAAATATCCGGATTTCCCGGATTATGTCAAAGAACTGTGCATCATGGGCGGTGTTCTGGCCGGTCCCGGAAACACCAATATGACAGCCGAATTCAATATCATGGGCGATCCCCACGCAGCGGCCTGTGTCTTCAAGTCCGGGATCCGCATTGTCATGTTCGGCCTTGATGTAACCCTGCAGACATTCCTGACAAAGGAAGAAGTCGATATCATCAGCAGCACCGGCAACGATGTCTGCCGCCTGATCGGTGAGGCAACCGCCAAAACCCTGGCCCTCTACAAGATCCTTGGCCTCGGTGAGATCATGTGCATGCATGATTCCTGCCCGGTGCTTTACCTGGCCCATCCGGAATTCTTCAGCGGAAAAGAATGCTGTGTCCGGGTTGAGACCGGTGGTGAACACGGCCTCGGCAAGACGGTCAGTGATCTTTACTCTGATGCAAAATTCGGGGACAAGAACACCCTGGCCATGCTGAAGGTGGACCGGGAAGCCGTAGTGAAACTGGTTACTGACATCTACCAATCCTACTGAGTCCGCTGCTCACAGAAACAGAACAGTAAAAAAGGATCTGCCTGAAGCTTATGGCTTCTGCAGATCCTTTCTTCTATTTCAGACTGGCCGCTGCCTTGGCAGTCTTTGCGGCAAGTTCCCGGATGGAAATCTTCTTCAGATCCCGTACATAGGTATCCAGTTCATCGCCGATCGGCTTCTTCCAGTATTCCGGGATGGCCTCACTGCCGATAATCGTGCCGATGATTGTCATGATCTGGGCCGCGTTGCAGTCTGCGTCCTGGCCGCAGCCGCCGCAAGCAGCGATCGTTTTGTTGAAGTCCCCTTCACCGAAATACAGACTGATGATTTCTGCGCAGGCATTGGGATAGGCATGAATCCAGTTGTACTTCTCGTACTTCTTCTCACAGACCATCCATGCACTGTAGTAATCATCATGGATCAGGCACTGTTCATGGGCGAAGCGGATCACCTGACCGTATTCACTGTCAGCCGGGATCAGGCTGATGCAGGTCTCCAGGATCTTCCGGATATCTTTTTCATAATAGGCCATGGAAACCATCATGGCATTGAAGACTTCCCCCAGCACACCGTTGCGGGCGTGGGAGATGACTGCGTCCTTGAAGGCACATTCCGCGGCTTTCTTCAGATCACCGGGGAAGAGCTGGCCGCAGATGGCACCACGCATCTGGGCCCCGATCCATTCATTAAACGGATTGTTGAAGCGGCCTGATTCCGGCGGCATGATGCCGGCCCGCATATTGCGCAGCGCAAAGTCTTCGGCGCTCCAGGCTGTGGGGATCCGGGCAATCCATTCCTCGCCGATTTCCAAAGAACCGGTCTTTTTTCCGTACTGTTCATAGGCCAGCAGCAGCGCGATCTCAAAGGTGATGTCATCATTATAGGTATTCGGCTTGCGGATATAGCGGTCCACTTCACCATAGCGCTTCTTGATGGCTTCACCGGTATATCCTTCGATGCACGTCCCGTAGGCCCCGCCGATGATCTGGGAAAGCCAGCCGCTGTAGGTCTTCTCCAGATACGCGCCATCAATGGGAACATCCGTCTTTTCCGGGAAGGTCACTGCCGCCGCAAGATCCTCGAATGTATCGTAGAATTTCTGGTTCCAGTACGGACTGGTTTCATCCTTCACTGCCGCATAGGCTGCCCGGAACGCCCGCTGGCAGAGCTTGTGCAGCCGCGGCATGTCACCGGTTTCATATACACGGAAGCCTTCCTCGATGATCTTCATCCCGCCGGGAACGGTATATCCGCGGTTTTCCATGGCCTGGATCGCAGCCAGGCAGATGGATTCATGCGCCCGGCTGCCCGGCACCTGCGAATGCCAGTACATCTTTGTCAGTTCATCCTGGGCTGTTTCCGGCCCGCCGGCCTGTTCTTCCCAGATTGTTTCGTTGTCGTCTTCCTGATAGCAGGGTTCTCCGCTGCGCAGGATTTCCAGTTCTTTTTCCCAAGCTTTCATATTATCTCCTTACCGGGTCAGATCCCCGTAAAACCGGTACATCGCCTCAAGCGCGGTCATGATTTCCCGCTCCTCGCCAAGAGCAGTCCTGCTTTCGCCCCCTGAATAGTCACCGACGGCTTCCGCGCTGTCTTCTCCCCAGAGCACCACATTGTTGAGGATCGAGGCAGTATGGACACCCCGCAGCCGGCCGACCGTGAACAGGGCCGCAGTCTCAAAGTCGGAAGCGAGAACCCCTTTCCTTGACCATGCCTCACAGATCTCAGCATCATTGTCGATGTAGAAGGATTCATGTGAGAGGACAATCCCCGTATGGTGCGGCCAACCGTTTTCAGCCGCCACCTCGGCACAGCGGTGCATCAGGCGGTAATCCGGCACGGCCGGATAGATGGGATCAACATAGGCTCTTGAGGCCCCGTCATCCCGGATAGCCCCTTCACAGAGAATCAGGTCACCAAGACCGATGCCTTTCTACATTGCCCCGGCAGAACCGACCCGCATCTGAATCCGGGTGCCGATCTTATTCAGTTCCTCGACGGCGATGGCGACAGATGAGCCGCCCATTCCGGTGGAAATGCCGATTACCTTCATCCCCTTGTATTCGCCCAGAATTGAGCGGTATTCCCGGTTGAACGTCAGTTCCTGCACATGATCAAGGAACCGCGCAATGACATCGACGCGTTTGGGATCGCCCGGCATCAGAGCGCAGGGCGCCTGGATGCTATCATCCAGATGGATATGCGGCTGCAGCATGTTTCCAAGACCTCCTTCCGATTCTTTCAGTTTTATTTTAGCAGATTGTATGTACCGTACGGATGCCGGCAAGATCAAAAGCATAAAAATGACCGGCACACCCGCCGTTAGTTCCGATGCTCTGAACTCCTCTGATAAAGGATTATTGTTTTCGGTCCGGGGACACATCCGATATGCGGGAAAAAGCCTTCAGTTTACCTGGGATTTCTTCTGTGCTTGACAGACAGCCTTGTTCAGTGACAATACAAAAAAAAACAGTCTGCGGACTGTTTTTAATCTTCAAAGGATAACACTGTATGTTTTCCGTCATATCCCGGCTGGCTGTTTGCGAAGATCTTCCGGGCATTGACAATATGTTCCTCCGGTTTCTGCTCGGCCGGACTGTAGTGCGTCAGCCAGAGTTCCTTCACGCCTGCTTCTTTGGCAATGCCGGCTGCCTCGGCAAAGGTCATATGCCTGTTTTCCATGGCGGCGGAGATCTTTTCATCCTCCCCGTACATTCCTTCACAGATCAGCAGATCGCTGCCTGCGGCATGCTGCACAAGATTCGCGCATGGCCGGGTATCCGTGCTGTAAGTCAGCCGGATGCCTTTTCTTTCCGGTCCCAGCACCAGCTCCGGGGTGTAGGTCTTTTCCCCATCCTGCACGGTTTCCCCTTTCTGCAGGGCATGCCAGTACCTGGTCGGTATATCCAGTGTCCTTGCCCGTTCGGCATCGAAACGGCCGGATCTTTTTACCTCGATCGTATACCCCCAGGTTTCGATATTGTGTTCCACCGGAAAGGCATGGATCTGCATTTCCGGATGTCCGGGAAAGGCAAAGCTTACCGTTTCCCCGGTATATTCCAGACCCTGCAGCTCATAGCCGATACTGGCAACGGCACAGATCTTCGGCACAATCTCCGTGAGACCCTTCGGGCCGGCGATCAGCACCGGTTCTTTCCTTCCCGAGACGGTCATGGATGTGAGGTATCCGGGCAGGCCCATGACATGATCTCCATGGTAGTGCGTAAGCAGGATCAGGTCGGTGTTGTGTGAACTCAGACCGGCTTGTTTCATAGCGATCTGGGTTCCTTCCCCGGCATCGATCAGAAGACCTCTTCCCTGATAGCGCACAAGCAGGGAGGTCAGCCACCTTCCCGGCAGCGGCATTGTTCCTCCGCACCCCAGCAGTGTCACTTCCAGCATATGATCCTCCTGTTTCAGCAGATACTCCGATTTATCTGACTTGATACATCATTTTCAGCCGCTGTGCTTCATTCGTATCAAATCCAAGTTTTTCATAAAACGGCATCTTATCCGGCATGGCACACAGTTCAACAAAAATGCCTGTATCACGAATCCCGTTATCATTGACAAATTTCAGCAGTTCATTGATAAGCAGACGGCCGATTCCCCTGCCCTGATACTCCGGAATGACCACTACATCCTTTATGTAATAGTTCAGGCCCATATCACCAATCATTCTGGCCATGGCTATGATTCTGTCATCATCAAATACAGAAACCCTGAACAGCGTATGATCCATGGCCAGCTTTGTCTGTTCCAGAGTGGGTCCCTGTCCCCATACCGTTTCCCACAGTAATATGAATTCTTCCGCACTCAGCTCATTATATTTAACGGTGATATTCATCGCTTATCCTCTTCCGGATCCCGTATTCTGTATCAGCCTTGCCGGTCAGCTTTTCTGATGAAAGCCCAGACATCGCTGACCGTGTGCATCAGCATTAAATCTTCTTCCGGTATCTTAACACCCAGTTCATCTTCAATACGAAATGCCATTTCCGCAAAACCGATTTCATCGAGATACTGGCTGAGCCGCAGATCAGGCGTAATCTCCTCTATGCTTTTCCAGGTGCAGTCTGACAGTATTTCAAGTAATCTGTTAAACATATCTGATCCCCCTCAAAGGTATTATACCGGCATGGCCGTCAGAAAGGTTTCCCGATATCCGGCCGCTCTGCGGCTGTTCACCGCCTGGACAGCAACGTGAGCCGGATCATCCCTGCAGAATGCCGTATGCGTTTCCCATGTTCCCGTGAACCATGGCTTCTGTGGTCATTTCAAATCCTGCCTCTTTGCTGAACAGCATGACAATATCACTGCCTCCGAACATGAAATGCCCAAGCGGATCCCCTTTTTTGACCTGCGCACCTTCGGTGACCGTGTTCTCGAAGTTCACCGAGGAGACCATGCACATGCCGACCGGAATACCCGCAGCCAGACCGCCGTTAACCGTCTCCAGGATGACCGCACCCCGGGTCTCCAGGGACTGCCAGCCGTAAACATCGGGAAACAGCAGATTATAGCGTTTGTTTTCTTCTTCCCAGACGACAATGCCTCCCGGCGCGTCATCCGCGGGAATCATCTGTACTTCCTTGACCGTACCGGTCACCGGGAAATGGTAGCGGTGATAATCATATGCGTCCAGAAAAGTATGAGTCAGTTTACCTCCGGCAAAGGCATCAGCGTATTGACTGTTTCCCAGCAGGGCGGAGACATTCCGCAGAGTGCCGGTCTTGATGGCGATGCCCCGGCGGGCCTCCGGCTCAGGCATGATTACATTGTTGTCCGCGTCAATATCCCATACGCCCATGGGCAAGGAATCAGCCGGGAATACAACAACTGACGGATCATCCGGACCGGCGACAGGACGGCAGGACGGGTCACGCAGCCGCCGGGCAAAGAAATCATTGAACGTATGCCAGTTTGAAGGATCTTCGTACAGATTATCATCCAGGCACATGGTTTTATCTTCCCTGGCCAGGGCGTAATATTCCTCATTCCAGGACGCTTCTGTGTTCAAATAACGGCCGCAGGCGCTGACATACTTGATGACCCAGCTGCGGAAGGGCTCGTGGTAAAGAAGGGAATTGTGGTAATAACCACGACCTGCCAGTTCTTCCAGGGGCTGATCACAGATGAAATAAAACATCCCCATGCCCTGTTCGATCCGCTGATAAAACGCCAGGTATTCAGTCTGCGGGAACGGCTCCCACGGCGCCGCTTTCACCGCCCAGTCCAGAAAACGGTAAAACGAGTTCAAGGAGTCTGCGGGATTGGTGGAACGGTCAGGATTGACGCGTGCCGCCTGAGAAATGGCCTTTTCCAGCAGACGTTTAAGCCCGGGATCATGTTCAATCAGGAGGATCAGATCCCAGGTGGTTTCTTCGTGTTCTTCTGTGCGGGTCATATCAGATGTGAAATGATTGCGTAAGTCATTTTTCATAAGCGTGTCCTCCTGAATGAATGTCCGTATGTCCGGCTTCCGGCAAATCTATTCTATTTCTAAAATCTGCAGGTCTGCAGACTGGAATTGACTGCTTAGAAATTATAGTAAGGATACTCCTTGTACTCTTCCGGCAGGTTTTCTCCCAGATCTGTCCAGCCCAGGTTTTTGATCATCCTTGCTTCGCAGTCCGGGAAAATATAAGTGTTCAAATAATCAATAAAATCTGCTTCTGTATAGCTTACCGCATTCCCGGTTCTGTACCTTTCCGCATCAGGACTGTTCCGGAGCCAGTCAGAACAGAACTTCAGGCAGTATTCTTCCAGGTTATCCGCAACAGCAGCCGGAACCAGATATAAAACACTGTCTCCGTCCGCACTGAGGATTACCTCTTTCATATTTTTCTCCCTGTGAGCCCGTCCTGCTTCACTTTTCATATGTTCTATGAAACCGGCAAACTGTTCCAGCCAGGGTATCACAATATCCCTGTCTGCTTCATAAGGCAGTTTCGCAAAGACGCTATCATTTTGTGCTTCGGCAGTCACGCGGAGGAGAAACCCGGCATCAGTCTTCAGAGTTTCATCCTGCCAGGGCATCTCATCCAGATCGAAACCCGCTGTTCCCGGAGCTCTGTCGTTGATTTCTTTCTGATCCTTCAAAAAGGATATCAATTCCTCCTGCCGCTCCGTCTTTTCAAAGCTGTCTGCTGCCATGATGAGAAGATCCAGAAAACAGTCTGTTCCCTGATTGGACATGACGATCCACTGATCATTTGGCGCTGTTTCATTCAGCCGTATGATATTGCTCATAACACCTCCGTAAACCGGGATTCATTGATTCAATCTGTATTTTGCATTCAGTGAAAATTCTTTGTCATCACCGGCATCAGAATAAAGTGTTCTCTCATATCCAATACCGTTATGCGCAAGGCAGATATCCATAAAACAGATGAAAATCCCGATATCAATGCGGTTGTAAAACGGAACCATATCTGCAGGCATGATTCCTCTCTTGCCGGGTTTCCTGTATCTGTAAACCCAAAGCTCACCATCGTTCTTTACAAGCCACGGCTGGGAATTACAGGCACTTGGAGCAAATCTTACAATGTCGCTCACACCCGGGATCTGTTCACCTTCCCATATTTCTTCGATGCTCTTTCTTTTGCTCTTAAACATATCCCTGCGGTACCTGGAGGCATCACTGATTTTTCGGATGGAAAACATAATGATGAATTCCATATTCTCAAAGGGTTTTTCCTTTGCTTTGCCGATTCCGAACCAGAGCGTTCCGATGTTGCGGGATACAAGATAAAGGTCGAGCTGTTCACCCAGATAACCGATGTTCTGCAGATAGCCGTCTTTCTTTTCGCTGTAAAGCAGAATGCAGTATTCCCCGCCGCGTCTGCAGTTCGTCTGTGCTTCGGGAACAATGCAGACAGCGGTTTTGATTTCAGGATTCAGGGACATAAACCCTGAAAACGCATTTTGTATATCATTCAACTCATCTTTACTGATTGATTCGCTGCCGACATTTCTGAAAATATGAAATGACTTTCTTTTAAATATCATTTCATAAAATGTTTTGTTCAACATGATCACCCCCGGCAAATCCCGGTTTATCGATGGATATACATCCGCGTCAGTTCCGGTTCTCCGTCCCCCTGGACCATACAGTAAAACTGCCAGCCATATCTTTCATAAAAGCCGGTATGATCCGTTACCAGATAGACAGGCGTAATACCCTTAACTTTCAGATCATTTACCGCCATATCAAGCAGATGTCCTGCAATACCCCGGCACCGATACGCTTCTTCCGTATACACAGCGCATATATTCGGGCTTAAATCTTTTCTGTCATGAAAGTCGTTTTCTATAACACCTGTTCCGCCGACAATCCTGTTACCGTCCAGGCACAGATACCATCCGTATTCTGTTTCGTTTTTCAGATAACTTTCCATGCACTCCAGATATGCTTCTTTCGGCACACCCCATTTGCTGTGGAACCACTCTGCCGCCATATCTTTGAGCGACGGGTCATCTCTCAATGTAATATATTTATATTCTTTCATGTCTGTCTTCTCCGCCAATGATCCGGGGCTCCTCCATAAATCGGAATCTGCTGAACCTGGCCGGTTATTTCTCACACCCAAACACTTCATTGAACAAGATGGATATGGCTCCTTCACTGCAGAATTGTCTGACGGAACAACCAAGATTTGGCGCCTTATAGGAAGCATCCGCGCCGGCATCCTTTAACACCTGCAGCACACTCTTAAGATCCTCATGAAGCTCATCCGTAAAGAGCCTGTCTTCCATTTCAATATGATCCACGTAATTGAAAGACGGCAGTATTTGCTTTGCCTGCAGGGCAAAACGGTTCAGTCCGGAATTGCCATACGAGTCCAGGGCATTCACATCTGCACCCATGGCAAGCATCCTGTTCAGAATGCCAAGCGCTTCATCAGCCCTCTTTTTTGTTGAGAAAACACGGAATCCCATGTATTTATCATTGGTATTCCACCTGCTCAGCATCACCGAACAGTTAATGGCATCATGAAGCACCGGTGTCCTCCAGGTGTTGCCGCAGGATTCATGTTCCATGAAGTTAACATCTGCACCCATATCAAGCAAATAGCCCGCGATGGATGTATTTCCTGTTTTGAGCGCGACCTGCAAAGGTGATTGCCCGTCATCCTTCTTAGGCGGCTGCTTTGCCACGCAATTAACCAGTTCAGGCTTCTTCTCAATAATCTGCCTTACCGTTTCAATATCTGATGCTCGTATTGCCGTAAACAATTTTTTCATGCCGTTCCCCTTTTTTATCCATGTTTGTCCATCTTTTTCTGTTCAGGGCCGCTGTTCCCGCTTCCTTGATCAGATCGTATTTCCTCCGGCCAGAAGTTTTTTCGGCCAGTCTGACAGTTACCGTTCATGGTGCACTTTCCTGTAAACATTATACAGCCCGGAGGATGAACAATATATTGCCTCCGACTGTATGCAAGGCAGGATCTTCTGTCTACAGGATCATGCTGCTGTTCCGCATTTAATATAAAAATTGAAATCAAAATAAACATTCATATTCACAATATGGCCTGTGCATTTTTGAACCGGGCCTGAACGACGCCACACCCCAGACAAACAGGTCTGTCTGCCATCAATATCAGATAAATAAGTGTTTATTACCATGAGCGATTATGCTAAAATTGCATCGCATCAGAGGACAGTGTGCCGTAGCACAGGGGATCGTGAGCATGACTGCTTGCAGGCCACCTGTTGGATAAGATGTCGGGTGAGCCCGGTTGGAATGTGTTTTCATTCTGAGCCGGGCTTTTATTATCCGGCTGAAAGGACAGGAGGTAATGATCATGAGAAAAACACAGATAAAACTGATACAGCTGCAGGAAGAGGACAGGGAACAATTCATCAAGGACAATCAATGGGCATTCAAATATGGAGCTACAGAAGAATTCGGAAACCGTGACAGTCACTTTGAGGAAGAAGGAGAAATCATTTCCAGGAGTACGATTATCAGAGCAATCACCAAAGGAGAAGCATACTGGATCGTCCATGAAGACCAGCGTGTCGGCGGAGCCGTCATACATACAGAAAAAGACAGAGGAGAACTCGATCTGCTGTTCGTCCTGCCTGAATGTCACAGCAAAGGTATCGGTTATGCCGCATGGTGTGAGATCGAGAAAATGCATCCGGAAGTAACTGTCTGGGGAACTGTGACACCATACTTTGAGACCAGAAACATCCACTTCTATGTAAACCGCTGCGGTTTTCACATTGTGGAATTCTTCAATTCCCATCATCGTGACCCAAACGATCCGGATGAATATGAGAATACGGACGGATTCTCAGACGGAATGTTCCGGTTTGAAAAGATCATTCATCAGCATAAAGCCATATAGATTGGCTTCCATTCTGGTCCGGCACTAACGGGCTTTGACAGATTTGTTACATTTTTTGAACAGTTTCACGTAGGAAACGCCCTGATTCGCGATGCTATCTTACCCTTGTCGAAAGGCAAAAGAGTCTTTCGAGAGAAAGGTAAGGTACTGAAATGAACACAGGAATCAAGAAAAAGTATGCAACAATCGCGGCAGTTATGATGCTGCTGACAGGAGCGCCAGCTCTTACAGGATGCAGCAGCACGCCGGCAAACAACAAGCCAAAGACAACTGAAAAAGCAGACGTCAAGAAGCCGGATGAGAAGAAGCAGGACGCCAAGAAGCAGGAAGTAAAGAAGCCGGAAGTAAAGAAGCAGGAAGCTAAGAAGCCGGAAGTTAAGAAGCCGGAAGCCAAGAAGCCGGAAGCTAAAAAGCAGTAAACAAACAACAAAAGCAAAAAGCAGTGAATTATCTGATCCGGAAAGGACAATTGACAGTCCTTAACGGTAAGCAATTCCCGGAAGGAAAGCATATAAACGATCTTTCCGGAATGAGTATAGAAGGCTCAAAAACAGTAAAGACAGATTTAAATGATGGTTTTTGCAGCAAATTATTCTTTCCCCCTTAAAATATAGAAAAGCTGCCGTTTTCAGACAGCTTTTCTGCTTTGCTTTCCAGATATTCAAAACAGGAGGAGCAACATGACAAAACAAATGATCTATATAGCTGACGATGAAAAGAACATCCGCAACCTGCTGCAGGATTTTTTGGTCAGCAGCGGGTATGAAGTTCAGCTTTTTGAAAACGGAGAAGATCTTCTTCTGGCATTTGAAGACAATAAACCGGATCTTGTTATTCTGGATATCATGATGTCAGGCAAAGATGGACTGCAGTGCTGTGAAGAATTGAGAGAAAAGTCATCTGTTCCGATTATCCTTTTGACCGCCAGAGATACGGAACTTGATTATGTCAGCGGTATAACAATCGGATCGGACGATTACCTTACCAAGCCTTTCAGTCCGATGGTATTGCTGATGCGGATCAAGGCACTGCTCAGAAGAGTCAGTATGAGCGAAAATGAACAGCCGCATACGGAGGATCTGAAATATTGTGATCTTCATTATAAAAAAGATGAAAACCTGTTATACTGCGGCAAAAACAAAATAAATCTGACCCAAACAGAGTTCCGCCTGCTGGTCTATATACTCGAAAAGCCGGGAAAAGTATTCACCCGCGAGGAACTGCTGGACAGAATATGGGGATATGAAACAACTGTCGAGACAAGGGTTGCAGATGAAACGGTCCGCAGGATCAGAGGAAAACTCGCCAAAGCAAACAGCAAAGCAGTAATCGAAACTGTTTGGGGCTTCGGATACCGGCTGGCATGCATGAAGGACGAATCATGAAAAAGCCCTATTCCAAAATCGTTGTCCTTTTCCTGATTTCAAGTTTCACTCTGATTGCAAGTGCGTTTACAGTTGTCAACGTCCTGATACCGAAACAATTTGAGCGTGACGCGCAGAAAACCATTGAAAATGAATTGTCAATTATGAAAGAAGCCTCCGTTTCAGAACCTACATATCTTTCTGATGCGGTTCAGTTCATTCTGCCGAATGAAATCATCAGTTTCTCTTCGGATATCAACAACGCAACATATCTGGAGAACTATTTAAAACTCCAGAAACTTGAAAAAAAGGAAATAACAGAATATATCATTGAAAATCGTCCGCCTCTGAATACATGCCTCGTGCATCTTGGCGAGAACGGACACTATCTTTTTGCATTGCTTGAAGATTATTCAGAAGATAATGCCGATCCAATGATCATCTATATCAATATCAGGCCTTTCTTCCGATACAACTATATCTGGAATATTATTCTGCTTGCCCTTCTGGTCTCTATTTCAGCAGTCGTCTTAACTGCAGGTTCTCAGTTCAACAAAAGATTCGAATTATCCCATGCGGCAGAACAAAGATTTCTGCAGAATACATCGCATGAACTGAAAACACCGCTGATGGCAATTCAGGGATATGCGGAGGGAATCATAGCAGGTATAGAAGACCCGGAGAAAGCCGCTAAGGTAATTCTTGAAGAAAACAAAAGGATGACAAACCTGGTGGCAGAGTTTCTTTATATTTCCAGACTTGATTCAAATCAGCTTGTACTTCAGTTTAAAACTTCAGATATTCGGGAAATCATATATGAGGCTATGAACCTGACAGCCCCAGCCGCTCATTCCAATCACATTGAACTGCTCCCGAAAATGCCTGAACAGCCGGTATTTGTCAATTGTGATGAAGAACAGATGATCAAAGCCATTTCCAATATTCTTTCAAATGCGGTGAATTATGCAACAGGCAAAGTTATTGTGACATGTACAGCAGACAGACAAAAAGCTATCATCAGCATCCAGGATGACGGAGAAGGAATTGATGAAGAAAGTCTGCCGCACATATTCGAAAGATTCTACACAACCCGTAAAGGCGGAACAGGGATAGGTCTTTCACTTGCCTCAGAAATAGTCAAACTGCAGAAAGGTGAACTGCATGCACAAAACACGGACCATGGTGCATTGTTCACAATAAAAATGCCCAGGGTCAAACAATAATTGTTTCCGGCCGCATGACCTCTTACCGGTGTTCTCGCAGTGCAGAATGTGCTTGATGACAAATCCCGCATCACTGCATGTCAGCCTATTATCTTCTCGATTTGAGAAAAACTATCCCGAGACTTTATGACAGTCCTTCTTCATGATCCGGTCATTTGGCCTTCATTTCCCCGACTGTTTTCCGGAATTAAAATGACCCATGGCAATGCCGTGTACAGGAAATGTTCCTCACCATTTTTGGCACGTTATATTTTTAACTCTTTGCACAATACGGCTTCCTTGCAGGCAGGGCAGATTCTGCTTTTTTTGCCTTGACAGTTCCGCCGCTCTTGAAGCCTGCGGCGCAGACTCTTCCGGCATTCTTCAGAAAGGCTGCTTCCTTGATCATATGCGTATTTCCTCCAGCCGAAAAGCCTTTCTAACCAGGCTGGAATTACCATTTATGCAACAATTCTTAAGGGCAATAAAATAGACAGCCAGTCAGCTTTCAAATCAGCGGCAGCTATGATTCTTCATGTTGCTGAATGTCGGATGCCAGAATCCCGTATACATAATAATCACACCAGGTGTTCACCATTTTTCCCTGCCTGATCAGTCCTTCTCTTGTATATCCGCACTTTTCCAGCATCCTGGATGAAGCGGTATTTCTGACATCAACCTTAGTCCACAGGCGTTGCAGTTCCGTATGCGCGAAACAGAATTCTGTCATGGCTGAGAGAGCTTCTGTTCCGTAACCCATCCCCTGCTTCTCTTTTGACAGCCTGACCGCAGTCTGTGCCATTCTGTCATTCTCAATCAGATAAACCCAGAGATCACCGATGACTTCATTGCTGTCTTTCTCAGCGATTCCCAGGTGAAAACTCTTTGTCTGTCTTTCGGATTTTTCAAACAGCAGTTCAGGATGTGTTTCAGCTTTGCCCGGTCCCTTGCCCCAATAAGTATAAATCGATCTGTCCGGCATCCATTTCTTCAATGCAGGAACATCCAATACATTCATCGGTCTTATGATCAGCCGGGCTGTTTCGATTACCGGTTTATGATTAATGTAATCCGCAAGCGTCATAACTGCCTCCCAATATAGATATATTTCATTCTACAAAGTGTCTCCGACACTTCAAGAACCTCATGTAAAAACAAACCTTCCGTTTTTCACTGTGCGCTTTTCATTACTTCAACTGCTTTTTTGACCAGTCTTTTCCGTTGAAAGAGAGACAGGTATACAGTAACGTGAATATATAAAAAGTATGTTTGCCAGGAGGCCCGGTCATGAACAGGAAAACAACTAAGAAAGATGTTTTGATCACAATCGCTGCGGCAGCGGTCTGTCTGTTTCTATATCTGGTTTTGGGTCGGTTTATCAAGAATCTGTTTCAGAATGATTTTGCGGGTTATTTTGCGGGGCAGATGTTTCTGGCTGTGCTGGCCCTTGGTGCGGCTGTCTTCCTGAAAAAGACAGGTCTCTTCAGATCAGAAGGCAGGTATCTCGGCAAGGGATGGCTATCGGCAGGGCTTCTGTTTGTGCTGCTCCTTCTGCAGTTTTTCCTGGGACTCTCAGAGATCATTCAGGCGACCATTACCAGGACAGAGCTGATCCTGTTTCTGGGACAGATGTTCCTTGTAGGTTTTGGCGAGGAAGTGCTGTTCAGAGGACTGATCCAGAGGACACTGCACCAGTACTTCGGAGAAACAGACTTAAAGCAGGTGCTGACTGCGGTCTTCTTCTCGGGGGTGATCTTCGGCGGTGTGCATCTGTTCAACGGGGTCGGGGCCGGGATTCCTTTTTCCGCGGCAGCAATACAGTCAGTGGTCAATATCTTCAGCGGCATGTATTTCGGGGCGATCTACTACCGGACCGGCAAGAACATCTGGTATCTGATCTTTCTGCATGCCATATACGATATGCTGGGATTCATTGCAGGCGGAAGGCTGACCGGCAATACCCCGGTCAATATCATGTCGGCGCCAAGTCTGGAAAGCTGGGCCGGATATCTCATCTGGATCGTCGTCTATTCCTTTGTCACGCTCTTTGTCCTGAGGCCGAAGAAGACAGCATCCCTGTTAAAAAAAGAAGAAGATCAGGCTGCCTGACCAGACAGAAAAAAACAGTTTTGTAGCTGCAGTTTGTTTCACGCCGGTTTCACCTCGCTGAATTTCCGGTTCGTTACTCACAACCTGCCTGCTTATCTCTGCAGATGATAATGATATAACGACAGGCACAATGCTACAGCACCTGCCATCAGCCCGTTCCAAAGAAACATCATATGATTGCTCTCTGCCCAATCATGAAGATAAGAAAGCGGCGGAACTGCGCTGAGCAGCGTCATCAGCACTGCTGCCAAAAGCGCAGCAGCAACAGTAACTGATATTTTCATAACTGTTCCGTTTTTCATACTATGCTCTCCCCCTGCCGTGAAACGCCCGTAACTTGCTGCAGGCATATAAACTGACGATTGATTGAAAAAATCTGTTTTTTTTGTGTTCATCACAAACCGGGTATTTGTCAGTTGCTGATCGTGATCCAATAACGCTGCGTAATATCACCCTCTGAATCAATGAACTCATTTTCAAGGATCCCGCCGTTATTGATGATGGATCTGGCCGAACCGATATTGTCCTTGTCACAGGTTATCAGCACCTTGTTGATGCCCAGTTTCCTGCATTCGATTAAAGCCAGCCGGATCATTTCCGTGGCATAGCCTTTTCTGCGTTCACTTGGCCGGATCCCGTCTCCGACATGCCCGCCTTCCTGCAGCAGATAATCATTCAGGTAATGCCGGATATTTACCGCGCCAAGAAGCCGGTCCCGCTCTGTATCCAGGAGAAAGAATACGGAGTCCGGCACCTTCCCGTCGGCTGCTTCTTTCACTTCCAGGTTCTCAAGATAATAGTCAAAATCATGATAATCATTTTTGAATATAGCCCATGGAGAGTGGTTTGTATGATTGCATTCCTGATCTGCCCTCCATTCATCGATCATTTCCCCCAACTGTTTCTCATAATCTTTTGTGAGTTTTATCAGCTTCAGGCTCATCGTGCATCTCCTCCTCTGCGGTCAAAGCAGATCGTACAGAAGCCTCCGGTGTACTTCAGAACAGCCGCTTCCGTGAACACATGCGTATTTCCCCGGTCAAAAAACCTTTTGATCAGGATTGAGTATGCCTCCCGCCCCGGATCATGTTTACTCTTGTGCAAATACCGTTTTGTAGATTTCGTCCGCAATTGCCCTGTTTCCTTCTGCGTTCGGATGAACTCCGTCCCAGAACCATTCCGGATGATCGTTTGTTAGCGTATAGAGATCGATAATCCCAATCCCGAGTTCTTCCGCAGTTTCAGTGATGATCTGCGGCAACTGGCTGACCGCTTCCGGCATGATGGAGAAATTGTACACATATGAGACCGGGTCTTCAAAGACAATGGGCGGGATTGCCACATAGACGTGCCCGGTATCTGAGCGGTCAATATATTCTTTGACGAATACACGGTATTCTGCGGCATAGCGCTCGGGATCCCAGTTGTGCCTCTTGGCATCATTTGTGCCAAGCATGATGATAAATTCATCCACTCCCGAGGCAAGACTTTCCTGAAACGCCGGCTCCTCTTTATAGGGCTGGTCTGCTTCATCCTGCAGTGTCGCGCCGGATACCCCGAAATTGTATACAACGGAACCTTCCGGGAGAATTTTCTGCAGACAGGCTTCGATCGTTTCACTCTCACTGTTCGGTGCCCAGGTCCCGTAAAAGATGGAATCACCAACCATCGCAACAGATACCGGTTCCGGCTCTTTTGTTTGTGCGGCACAGGCACACAGCAGCGCGGCAGACAGGGCTATAGTCATTGTTCTGCGCATGTTTCTCCTCCAATATAAATCCATTATTATATATTTCTTCAAAATCCGGAAAAAAGAGTTCTTTTTATCTTATTCATTTCCTGTTATCTGAATAACAAAATATGGATTCTAAGAATACTCTCTGTGAACATCTATGAATTTGCATTTTGATTGCATAAATATAAATAATCTCCTTTCCACATCCATGGATTTTTCCCGTCTCAATACGTATAACGTCTTAACTGCCGTGTTTGTGCAGTAAAAATCCAAAAAAGTAAAAAATCAACGGTAATCTGTCAGCGCACCGCCGCTGATCAGTTTATTCAGAATGTGCTGAAGAAAGATCGTTATAAAATATCATACCAAAAAACGGCACCGTCCCGGTTGATTCAGATGCTGTCGTACAGGATCTCTGTTGTATTTGTTATACTGACCTGAAACTGATTCTGAATGCTGCTCTTTGAGCTTATTTCTGATATATTCGGCTTCTCCGTCTGTTAACGGTCAGATTTCGTATTTCAATTGATTAATCTCTGCAGTTTCCGGCCTGATCTCTGTCAATACGGGAAGCTTTCATTGAATTGTATGATAAACCGGAGAAATATCCAATATTAGACCGGAAGATTGATAAAACAGGACCGAATGGTCCTGTTTGTATCCTTATAGCGGGAAAAGCCTTATCAGGTGTATTGCCGGACTATTGATCCAGTTTTCTGTGAAGCAGTTCCTTGGTCAGGACCGGATTGGCCTTTCCGCGGGTCTGCCGCATAACCTGTCCCACAAAGAACTCAAAGAGTTTTTCCTTGCCGCCGCGGTATTTCTCCACCTCAGACGGATTGGCTGCGAGGATTCCGTCTATGATCTCTCCCAGTTCTCCTTCATTGGAAATCTGAGCGTTTTCCTTACTGATGAAGGCAGACGGTTCTTTCTTCTCTGCCAGAACCTTGAAGAAGATTTCCTTGGCCTGTTTGGAAGAAATCGTCCCTTTTTTAACATTGTCCGTGATGAAGTACAGGTGTTCCGGACGCAGGAAGAGTTCATCAATTGTTAGTTCGTTCTTGTTCATGTAGGCGATGATGTTGACCGTGATCCAGTTGCAGGCTTCCTTCGGATCCATGCCAAGCGTGATGCACTTTTCAAAGTAGTCGGAGATTTCCTTTTCTCTGACCAGAATGGCCGCATCATACTCGCTCAGGCCATAGGTGCCGGTATACATATCCTTGCGTTCCAGTGCCAGGCGGGGTATCTCTCTGCGGATGGATTCCACCCATTCCGGTGTCAGTCGGTAACGGGGAATATTGGGTTCCGGGAAGTATCTGTAATCCACGGCGTCTTCTTTGGAGCGCATGCGCTGGGTCGTGCCGGAAACATCGTCATAACGCCTTGTCTCCTGTACAACCTCATCATACCGTCCGGCCGCTTTCAGTTCACTCTGTCTTTTGACCTCATACTTGATGGCATCATAAACGTTGCTGAAAGAGTTCACGTTCTTGATCTCTACACGCGTGCCGAACTCTGTGGCGTCTTCGTCCATGATGGAGACGTTGACATCGCAGCGGATCTGTCCCTTGGCTGTGTCTGCTTCACTGGTGCCGCAGTACTTGTAGGCACTGCGCATATGTTCCAGAAAGGCCACTGCCTCTTCGGCAGAATACAGGCAGGGCTGGGTTACCAGCTCCAGCAGCGGGGCAGCAGACCGGTTGTAATCGATCACGGAAGTATCATCAAAGTGATCCATGGACGCTGCATCGTCTTCCAGATGAATATCATGGATATAGACCATCTTGCGGCTGCCGCCGCACTCAATTTCAATGGCCCCGTCCACGCCGACCGGCATGGTATTCTGCGTCAGCTGAATACCGCTCGGAAGATCCGGATAAAAATAATGTTTCCGATCAAACAGCATATACTCCGGCAGTTTGCAGTTCAGGACCAATGCCATCATCACTGCTTCCCTGACACTCTTTTTATTCAGCGAAGGCATCGTGCCGGGAAATCCCAGGTCAAACGGACATACATTGGAATTGGCCAGTTTGGAATACCCGTTTCTGGAACGGGAGAATACCTTGGAGTCTGATTTCAGCTCACAGTGCATTTCCAGCCCGATCACTGCTTTGTATTTCATTTTCTGACCTCCTTCGCAATCTGTCCTTTGTAATCCATCATACTTTCAATACCGTAGGCAATATCCAGTATCTTCTCATCTTCATAGCAGTTCCCGGTGATGTTCAAAGCGGCCGGCAGACCGTCCACAAATCCATCAGGAATCGTGATGGAGGGGAAGCCGCCGAAACTGCCGATCAGCATTGCGTCCTCCAGTACTGCCGCGTCAGTCGCGCCGGTCCCGGCAGGCTGAATCACCGCATCGTATGCCCGGAACAGTTCCTTCCACGCATCAACGATCAATCTTCTTCCCCGCTGGGCATTCTTGAAATACCGTTCCTGATTCTCATCCTTAAGCACATAGGCGCCGACGATCACCTTTCTTTTTACCGAAGTGTCCAGTCCTCTGGTACGGTGATTTTTTATCTGTTCAGCCCAGCTGCGTCCTTCTCCCCGCGGGCCGAAAACCAACCCGTTGATCCCGGTGAGATTCGAAGTCGATTCTGCACAGCTGATAACCAGATAGATGGAAGAAACAGCTTCCAGCAGGGCCCTGTCCACAGACACCTCATCCACCTGTGCACCATGTGCTCTGAGCATCACTACCTTTTCCATGAAGTTAGCCAGGTGTGCTTTCAGTGTTTCATCCGCATCCGGATAATTCCTGATATCACAGAGTTCCTTTACATAGCAGAGCTTTTTTCCGGCAAAATCACCCTGCAGCGCTGCCCGCAGATGAACATCCGAACTGTCCCAAGTTGTCATATCATCGATATCCAGACCTTTCATTGCGTCAGCGACAATCGCCGCATCCGCCGTGCTTCTGGCAAATACGCCGCAGTGGTCCATGCTGGATACCCCGGCAATGACACCGTGACGGGAAATCATGCCATACGTCGGCTTGTATCCGACGATGCCGCAGTAAGCCGCTGGCCTGCGGATGGAATCACCGGTGTCAACAGCCAAAGCAAACGGAAAGGCACCTGCAGCAACCGCGCATGCCGAACCGGCAGCACTTCTTTCCGGATCCCACGGATTCCGGACCGCCGCGGATTCTCCCACGGCTGTCTTTCCGGCCAGGACCGCACCGGTTTCTGCCAGACGGTCGGCAGGGCCGGCACTGAAGAAAGGAATATAATCGCACAATGCCTGAAAACCGCCGGTGGTCAGCACCCCTTTGGTGGAATACAGATCTTCAGCCCCGTAAGGGATTCCGGAAAGAACATGATCTGTTACCTCTGTTTCTTCCGCTTTGTCAGTGACAGTGACAAAGGCATTGTATCTTTCCTGTATTTCCCGGGAATTCCGCCAGGCTTCGTCCAGCAGTTCCTGCGGGCTTGTTTCTCCTTTAATCAGGAGTTCGTGGAGTTCTTCCACAGATTTTGTCATGTATGTCATCCGTTTACCACCTTCGGCAATTCAATTTCCCGGTCGAAGACTTCATCGGCATTAGCCAGCAGATCTTCGATTGGTGTTGATTCCACAGCCTCGTCTTCCCGCAGTTCAAGCATAAAATCATCGAGGCAGTGCGTCATGGGTGCAGCAGTTTTGATTCCGGGAATGCGGTCGATCTTTTCCATGTGCTGCTCCATGGCTTCCAGGTCTGCCAGGGCAATGCACTTTTCTTCTTCTGTCAGGTCAAACATCTGTTCACTGGCGAACAGGTCAACCAGATCTGTACTGAATTTATTCATCCTCTTTGTCCTCTTTGATCAGCAGATGCAGTTCCTCCAGCTGTGTTTCGGTCAGATAACTCGGGGAGCCCATCATGAAGTCCTGGCCGCTGGCACTGGTCGGGAAGGCCTGTACTTCTCTCAGGTTCGGTTCGTCCTTGATCAGCATCAGGATACGGTCGATACCCGGGGCCATGCCGCCGTGCGGCGGGCAGCCGTACTGGAAGGCTGTAAAGATGGACTTGAAGCGCTCCTCCACTTCTGCCCTTGTGTAGCCGACCATTTCGAAGCCCTTGGCCATGCTGTCAAGGTCGTGGTTGCGGATCGCGCCTGAAGCCATTTCGTTGCCGTTGCAGACAAAGTCGTACTGGTAAGCCAGAATCGCTTCCGGATCGTCCTTGTGTGTTTCATAG
>JAFRHT010000006.1 GCA_017433125.1 Solobacterium sp. | reverse complement strand
GGCATCAGCCGAATCAAACAGTTTTTTCATAGCAGTTTCCTTTCTTTCAGCAATATTGTCAGACGCCGGTTACACCCTGCGTCACTTCGGCGAATACGGCAGCGGTTCCCGGTCTTCCTGGTAGCGGATCATGCCGTACCGTCTGGCCGGATCGATATATTCGAACTTATGCCGCAGGTAGATGTGGTCTGCCGGGATTCTGGCAATCAGGGTCACAAAGCATTCCTCATCCGCGTGGGTATCCAGGTAGCCGACAATCTCGGTCATGATGAGGTCCGCGATGCCCTGGCGCTGGAACTGGCGGTCCACCATGATGTCATTGACACTGTAGCAGAGGCCGCCGTCATCGATGACCCGGCCGAACCCGATCAGCCGGTCATCACTCCAGACCGAACAGATGAACTCCGAACCGGCCATGGCCCGGATCACCCGGTCCCGGTCATGCTTGATGCCGCCCATGCCGGACCGGACCCTGAGCTCGTTGTACTGTTCCGGCGTCGGGATTATATTTGTATACTGCACGTTCATAGTCGTATCCTTCCTTACGCTTCAAGCATAACATAAATGGCCGGGTCATCTGACCCCGGTCATATATGCAGTTGATTCAGCCGTTCCGGTCTTCCCGGCAGAGGCGGCAGTTTTTCAGGACAATCCCGAATTCATCGTTATAGACAAGATAATTCCCTTCCATGGTAACGCTGTCCCCGGTTTTCACCTGGTCCCGGATGCCTGCTTCATTGAATACGCAGAAGACCATGTTTTCCCCGGCCGCGGTAATTCCGCATCGCCTCCTCCGGCTGGCGCCAGAACGTTTCATACAATCCGGCAGCTTCTCGGGTGCTTTCTTCCAGAAGCGGGAAAATGATGTTCCGACATTCCCTGACATAGCCGGGATCCGGTATGATCCCCGTCAGTAATTTCCGTGCGTTTTCATCTTTCATCATACGTTTCTCCTGTCCCGGCCCGTCAGTCCTGTGCAGTCCGCTCATCGCGGAATATGAAGTTTCTCATCTGTGTCCCGGAAAGGGCGTCTGCCGGAAATACGAAAAAAGCTGTGGCATTTGCCACAGCCTCATTTCATTCAGTTAAACAGTCTTACCATCCAGACTGATCCGAACATCAGCAATCCGGGCCGCATAAGGCCGGTGCGTAACGGCAATCACTGTCCGTCCCGGAAGCCCTTTGAGATTATCGAGCAGCTTTTGTTCAGTTTCTTCATCCAAAGCGCTGGTCGCTTCATCGAGCAGCAGGACCGGCCTGCCGGAAAGCAGCGCTCTGGCTACCGCGAGACGCTGCATCTGCCCTTCTGAAAAACCGGATCCACGTTCTCCCAAAGATGCATCAATTCCGCCGTCTGCAGCCCGGACAAAAGAATCGGCACACGCACACCTAAGTGCTTCCCAGATCTCTTCGTCAGGAATATCCCTGTCACATCCAAGCTGTAATCCTTCCCGGATCGTTCCGCTCAGGAGCCCGTTCTCCTGTGGAATATAGGCGAACAGCCTGCGGAAGGAAGCATCCAGAACGGCTTCTTCGCCATTGCGGAAACAGATCACACGGTGACCTTTGTCCGGCGCGTACAGGCACATGAGCAGTTTCAGAATCGTTGTCTTTCCGCTTCCGGAGCCGCCAGTCAGCGCGGCAAACTCGCCTTTCCGGATCATCAGAGACAAATCCTGAACCACTGGTTTTCCACCTTCATAAGAGAACGTCACAGATTGCAGGCCAAAAGCAGAAAGCTCCTTTTCATAGATTTCCCGGATCTGCGCATCTGAAAGAGACTCCATCTCACGGTCTGCCGGCAGATTTTCGATTTCCTTCAGCTGCTCGGCGCTCCCGACCATCGCGTAGTAATTCGGCACCACGCTGAACGCCCCCGACAAAGGGGCGGCAATCTGCTGGACCAGGCTGATCATTGCTGTCATCGTGCCTGCTGTCATCGTGCCGCGAAACAAAAGGAAGCAGCATGCCGCAGCCCCAATGAGGTAGGCTCCCTGCGAGGCCAGATGAATTCCTCCGGTCGAAACAGCCATGATTTTTGTCCAATCCTTCCTGGCGGCCAGGACGTCATCAAAAGCCTTGCCCATATACCGGACAGACTGTGCTTCCCCGGAAAAAGACCGGATCACGGCAGTATTCGCGATTTGTTCCTGCAAAAGACCAGCCGCCCTTGAATCACGGTGGACGATCTCCTTGTGGCAGTATACAAGGCGGTTCCTGAGCGCGGCTGCGCACAAGGCCATCAGGATGAGGGCAATCACAATGACAGGGGTACTCTGCGGCAGGATAACATGCATGGCAAACATCGCCGCTGCCAACTGTACAACAACACCGATAAAAGCCGGAATCAGCTGAATAAGGCTCTGGGAGACAATCCGGCAGCCGGTGATGATCCGTCCCGCCCATTCCCCGGAATGCACCTTGGCAATCTGCGCATAGGAGCGCTGCATCAAAGTTTGAAATGATGCCTTCCGCAGGCGGATCTCCATTCTGGCCGCAAATATGCCATTGACATAACGCCCGGCGAAATAGGTAGCCACTTCCCCGGCGATCAGCAGTGCAAGGAGAAGGAAACTGCGTTCAAATCCCGCTTTCTCCTGTGCCACGGCAGCGTCCACAAGGCCCCGCAGCGACAGAGAGATCAGTGTAAGCAGCACGGCTTGGACAGCCCGGAGGAAAGCAAGCAGAATCAGCCCGTACCAGTCGGGACGGACAGAACGAAGGATCCAGCGCTGCACAGAGCGATCCTTTTTATTTCTCCCCATCCTTCTTGATCCTCCGCATTTTCCGCAGGATTGCCGCATAGTTTTTCATTTCTTCTCCCGCTGCCCGCCGGCCTGTATTAGTAAGATGCAGCCGCCGCCGGCTTGTTGTCGCAGGAACCTTCCTGATCTCATTTCCGCTCTGTCTCAACTTCAGAAGCCAGTCAACCCCCTCTCCGCTCGTCAGCGTTTCATCAAAAAGGCCGGCACCGTTTTCAAGAAGGACCTGACGCCTTGTCATGACACATCCTGCAATACATCCTTCATACGGTTCCGTCCGGGGCAGAAGCTTTTGCTTCTCGTCCGGCGCAAGCTCCGGAGAGATAAAATCTTTTGTAAGACCAATGGTCACCATGACGGAAGGATCCGCTAAAAACGGTTTCAAAAGGTTCATTGCTGCGTCTTCTTCCAGAATGTCATCCGCGTCGAGGAAAAATAGAAACTCTCCTCTTGATGCCCGGATTCCCGCATTCCGTGCCGCCGCCGTATTTCGATGAGAATAACGAAGCACCTTGACCTCCGGAAAAGATCCGGCGATCTGCGCAGAAGCATCTTCTGACCCATCATCAACAACAAGGATCTCCAGTTCCTTAATCTCTCCAGGGAGCTTCAGGGAAAGGGCGGACCTGATCGCTTCCGCAATATATTTTTCCCCGTTCCACACCGGTATGACTATACTCAGAATCATTGTTTACCGTCCTTTCCGGATCCTCTGCGGGACAGCTGCCGGCCTGCCCGAGCAGCAGCGGCGATCATGCGAAATCGTTTCTCCCGGCTGTTCGGTGCGGTCAGCATTGTGTTTGTATTGTGAATCCGATAATACATTTTTGTTTCCGGAATAGAAATGTTGATATCAACGCCTTCTGTTGATGCCCTGATCAGCCAGTCAAAATCCTCACCGATATCCAATGATTCGTTAATATTTCCAATCCTCGCAAAGAGGGACCGGCGGATCAGCGCGGCTGTCATAGAATACCGGAAAGGCGCATTGAATATCTCCTTCTGACTCTCATTGGGATCAGTAACCTCCGCGTCCAGAAAGGTCTGAAATCCGCTCATAACAAGCTCATACTCCGGATGTTCATCCAGAAAAGCAACCTGTTTTTCAAGTCTGTCGGAATCCCATAGATCGTCCGCATCCAGGAAGGCCACATATTCCCCCTCCGAAGCCGCAAGAAGGGCATTTCTGGCTTTTGCGACGCCGCCATGCGGAAGCGCAAGAACCTTCACCTCCGGATAAGAACGAAGGATCTCAAGGGATCCGTCCGTTGAGCCGTCATCAGCGGCTGTAATCGAAAAATCCCGGTACGTCTGCTTTCTTAAGCATTCCAGCGTCTGCGGGAGAAAGCGCGCAGCGTTATAAACCGGTATCAGAACTGCTATCCTTGCCATTTTTCCTCCTGATCATATTCACATTCCGAATCATTTCCGCAATGCATGCCATCTCAAAGAACTTGTCGTCTTCTGTCCTCGTAAGAGTGATATTCCCGGCATGGATCCGCCGTTTATACAGCACTTCCGGAATCATATCCCCTTTGTTCTCTCCCAGCAGCTTTGCGCGCATTACCCATTCCGAATCTTCCCCGCGGCGCAGTTTTACAGAAAACGATCCGATCCTGTCAAACACTTCTCTGCGGACCATGGCGGAAGCCATATAATCCGGAATCACTTCCGAAAGAAGCTGTCGCTGTTCCTCACTGATTTCTTCTGCCCCGGCATCAATAAAGTTTTCATATCCGCAGAAGACAATATTGCAGGATGGGTTATTCAAGAGATAACGCACCTGCTTTTCCGCTTTCTCAGGCATCCAGAGGTCATCCGAATCAAGAAAAGCGATGAAAGATCCGCTTGCGGCCGAAAGGGCAAGATTCCTGGCCGCTGAAACACCTTGATGTTTCTGCCGGACACTTCGGACCGTAAATGTGCCCTTCCTTCTTTCCCGCTCAGGCAGCAGGATTCTGCCTTCTGCAACAGCCTCAATGATCGTCGGTGTCTCGTCATCTGACCCGTCATCCGCAAGAATCACTTCCAGATCCGGCCAGGTCTGGGCGCACAGGGTCTGCACCGCGGCCAGAAGATATTCCGCCCGGTTATAGACTGGTACGAGCACCGAAACGCGGGGCATCATTTCCTTCATTCTTCCTTCATGACCGGCCAGCCCATGGAAACATCTACTTCATGAACCGGATCAGCCAGAATGAGATCCTGCGCTTCCGCATATGCGTCCACCGTTAAATCGAAGCCGTCAGCATATGCTTCATCTCCAATTACTGCCGGCTCTCCTGTGCCCTCATCATCCGGACTTCCGATCAGAATTTCTTCCTCAAGAAGGGTCTTGATAAAAGCATCGATCTTCTCGCCGATCTCTTCAGGACATCTATCCTTCTTCCGGATTTCATCTGCGATTCTTGCCGGAGATACTCCCTTGAGAATCAGGTCCAGGACAGCTGAACCGAGTGAACTCATGCCATAATACATACCGGTCAGATAATTGATCACGATAGCCTGGCCGTCCGCGATGTCATAAAACATTTTCTCTTCATTGATCTTCATTGCAATTCTCCTTTTCCGCTTTTTTCCGCATCATAGTCCTGTAAGGAATTCTTTCAGAGATTCTGCGTTTCCGGCAGGATCCCGGCTGAGATACATCTTATAAACAGGCAGGCCGAGAAGCCGTCCTGTCATCTCTTTCACAATATCAGTCTCCCGCAGTACATCAAGCTGCGAAAGTGAAGAATATACGATCTGCGTGAGTGCCTGGCCCGGGTGGATCAACTCAAATCGGGGGGCAGTTTCTCCCTTTGACGCAGTCTGCGCCCGAACCGATACTTGTTCCGGCAGTAAAATTGCGCGGATCTCAAGCGACTCTGTAAAGGGATATGCCGAAGCATCCAGAATCATCTTCCCGTTCCGCAGCGGGTCCGTATATAAAACCGGGAGGTCCGGCTCCAGAATCTTTGCCATATCCTGATTGAGACCAACCGTACGGTATAGCGGCATGGCCCGAAGTGGTCCGGTCCTGCTCAGGAGCACATAATCATCTGATACAAAATCCATCCCGGCAAACAGACAGGACACTGCCAGTGTCGATTTGCCCCGGCCGCCCCGGCCGCCGATCAGGATTCCGTTTCCGGCTGCCCCGACTGCAGCACTATGCAGAAATATCATGTCATTCTGCATGGCCCAGCGGAAAAACGCTGTGACCATGGCGTGATTATGCAGGATCAGATCCTGTTCGGTATGATCGAGGCACAGATAATAGCGCCTGCGTATATAGTCCGCGCCCATCAGGCCATATCCGGCGACCAGCCGCATATATCCTGTGCCGTCGGATGCTGACCAGACGCCTTTCTGCTCTGCTGTTCCTTCCGGCAGATAATGTGAAAACACGTCTTCCCAATATATGAAGTCTGCCGACGCTTTCGTTCCTTCCGCTGCCTCTTCCATCATTCCGGTCAGAGAAACGCCGGCTCTGTCAGCCTGCTCTTCGTTTTGAAAATGCATCCGGATATAATGTTCTCCTACGCGGACCCATATGATCCTGTCTTCCGGTGTCAGGGCATCCCGTTTCTGTTCAGCACGCTCATAATATGCAGAAAAGGTCCCACCAGATACACGCGCGCTCATCGATACTTCTCCCGCATAGCCATACGGCTATTATAGTATTCTCTCAGACTTCTCAGGTCTTTGACACCATGGCTGCGGGCAAGGTAGACCGGATAGTTCTTTGTCCGTGCCTTGTCAGCATGCCAGTGCTTTTCTGTTCTGTATTCATAATATGTCCTGCGGAAATAATGAAACAGATTCCTGGGCCGGAATGGATACCGCATCCAATCTGTCTTGTTTTCGGTTAAATACTCCATTTCCATGCTCCAGCGCCATAAGTCCTTAAGCCAGGCTTCATATTCCCGATCCTGAGTCTGCGTCCGGATCACCGGGATCGCGGGATCATCCCCAAAACAGTTTCCCAGCAGCGAGAGCATGAACCGAACAACATAGTCAAGACCATATTCCCGTGTATATGACTCCAGTTTCTGCCGGTCCGGCGGATAATTTTCAATAATACTTCTGCAGTCAAAAAGCCATTTCATACGATTCTCTGCCATTTCCCGGATAATGATATTCCTTGCATGGGTAGCGAGCTGGTGCAGGAACATATCTTCAGGGGAAAGAACCAGCACCTCCGTATCGTAAAACGGTACCGCATGGGCCCGTTTCCAGACTGCATCGTCCTGATCCGACATCTCTTTAAAAATCCACTGATGCACATCAAGTTCCACATTATCTCCCGAACACTTTCCGACGATCGTGTCTGACCAATCCGTAGTGTTTTTATATACAGTGTCATCAGTGCGCAGAAGATTCATTGCCTCCCCGAACCGGCCGCGCGGGACCGCTATATCATAGTCGTACATAATCCTGGGTATATTTCTGCTGTAGCAGCACCGCATCGCCAGGCCTTTCAGGAGCATCACGGGAATCCCGGCTTCCTGAAGGGTGTGTATCTTGGCAAGGAGCC
Source organism: Solobacterium sp. (assembly GCA_017433125.1). Lineage (GTDB taxonomy): Bacteria > Bacillota_I > Bacilli_A > Erysipelotrichales > Erysipelotrichaceae > Bulleidia. The sequence continues at coordinate 4,800 of JAFRHT010000006.1, read as the reverse complement.
ATGGCATTCCCATGACATTATGCGCCTGACAATACCTGTGAATTCCCTTCAGCCGCGGCATCGCCGCCGCCGGGAAACCCTGCCAATTTGTCTGAAACCCCAATATGGAAAGCATCAGCATATAATTCATGTTTTCGGTATCAATATCCATGTTTTCCGTCAGATCATGGATAGTCTTCTCCTTGTCAGGATGTTCTGACCGGTCAAACAGAAGACGCATCAGCACCCGTTCTTTATCGTTAAGAAGCCGGCTGGAAAAAGCGTTCTCCCCGTCAAAACCGTTCTTGTTGTTCAAACGTGCCATCACGAACACCCCTTTCACGCAATTATTATATCAATTCGTTATTTTTATTAGATAGTTTCCGGCACCGATGTTTTAAAAAACAGGAAAAAAAATGCCTGCATATAACCGGGTGTTTACGGAAAAAACAGCATTCCTGAAAATGAAAAAGGACTGTGCTTTTTGTCACAGCCCCTTCTCATGCGGTTACTCGGGCTTTTTTGAAGCCAGAACCTTTTTGAGCAGTTCCTTCAGTGCTTCCTGTTCTTCTGTGGTCAGCACAGCGAAGAAGTTCTGCCGCTCTGTTTCCGGATGCACCTCCGCGTTCAGGGTGATGAGGGCGGCCCGCCTGTCGTCTTCGTCACGGCTGCGGCTGATCAGGCCCTTCTCTTCCATTTTGGCGAGGATCTCACTGATGGATCCCGGTCTGACCCGGAGCAGTTCCTGCAGGGCTTTCTGGCCCATGGTGCCGCCGTTTTCATCCAGGATGCGGATGATCCTGTCCTGGGTGGAACCGAAGCGCTCGCGGCCGGAATGGCGGATCATGCGGGCTGTGCCGATGACCATGCCTTCCAGGCTGTCCGGATCAAACGGCAGCGGCCGCGGTCCCATCGGCGGACGGCCGAACGGGCCTCTGCCGAAACGGGGGCCGAAGCCCTCCGGTCCGCGTCTGTATTCCGGTTCCTCTGCCTCCGGACGCTCTTCCGGGAAGAAGTCTTCTTTAAACATTTCTCTCATTTTGATACTCCTTTCTTAGGTACCTAAATACCTGACGAGCATAATATAAGCCTCCGGCACACATTTGTCAAGGTACCTAATTAATTTTTTCAGCATTTTTGTACAGACCGGGCCGGCTGCGTGCTATCGTTAAACTCAGGAGAATTGTTTATGCAATACAGAAATGATAAAAACGGCACCCCGCTGTCCGTACTCGGCTAAGGCTGCATGCGGTTTACCAAAAAAGGCACAGGCATCGATGTTGCCAAAGCCGAGCAGGAAATCCTGACAGCGTACAATGCCGGGGTCAATTACTTTGATACAGCCTATGTATACAGCGGCTCGGAAGCGGCCCTGGGCGAGATTCTGGAGCGCAGCGGGCTGCGCGACAAGGTATACATCGCGACCAAGCTGCCACAGTACCTCATCAGCACCAAAGCCGCTGCCGAAAAGTATTTTGCCGAAGAACTGAACCGGCTGCGCACCGACCATGTCGACTACTACCTGATGCACCACCTGACGGATATCGCCATGTGGGAAAGACTCAAGAACGTCGGGATTATCGACTGGATCAGGGAGAAGAAAGCCTCCGGCGCCATCCGGAACATCGGCTTCTCCTATCACGGCAATACCGAGAACTTCCTGAAGATACTCAACGATTATGACTGGGATATGTGCCAGATCCAGTACAACTATCTGGACGAGGTCAGCCAGGCCGGCCGCAAGGGCCTGCAGGCAGCGTATGCCAAAGGCATCCCGGTCGTGATCATGGAACCGCTGCGCGGCGGGAAGCTTGTGAATATGCTGCCGGGCCAGGCAAAGGCAGCCATGGCGGACAGCGGCCGTACTTGGAGCCCGGCGGAGTGGGGTCTGCGCTGGCTGTATGACCAGCCGGAAGTAACGGTTGTCCTTTCCGGCATGAATTCCCGGGCCATGGTGGAAGAAAACTGCCGGATCGCTGATGAAACCGTCCCCGGCACAATGACGGAAAATGACTTTGCCGTCCTGGAACAGGTTAAGAAAGCCATTTTTGCGAATGAAAAAGTCGGCTGCACCAGCTGCCGCTACTGCATGCCCTGCCCCCGCGGCGTGGATATTCCCGGCATCTTCCGCAGCTGGAACACCATGTATGTGGAAGGCAAAACCCAGGGCAGGTTCCAGTTTGCCCAGGCAGTCGGCCTGACCAGGGAGCCGGCCTTTGCCTCGCAGTGCATCGAGTGCGGCAAGTGTGAGCTGCACTGTCCGCAGAATATCCCGATCCGCGTAAAGCTGAAGGAAGCCGACAAAGACCTGCGGCCGCTGCCCTATAAGATCGGTATCAATGCCGCCCGGGCCTTCATGTTCCGCGGCAGCCGCAAATAAACAAAAAGACCTGCCGGTCCGGAACGCATCCGGATCAGCAGGTTTTTATTTGTCAGTCAGGATGATATTCCAGCCAGCCCCCGTCCTTGTCGGCAATCCACTGCCGGATGCCGATCCGGTACCAGGTATAGCCTTCCCCTTCGGCTGTCTCATATACCGTCAGGGTATCACCGGCCAGGACATTGCCGGCCTGGTCATAGTATGTGGCCGGCCCGGTGCGGACCCGCAGCCCGTCCACCCTGACATCCACGGTGCCGAGCTTTTGATTGACCGACTTGTTGCCGGAGAGAATCGTGCCGTCCATGGCGGATACCACCCCGATGAACAGCGGCACGCCGCCCTCCACGACCGCGTAGATAAACGGCCGGTCCAGGACCAGATCGTGATAGACCGGGATCGGCTTCAGTTCCCCGGCTGCGCCCAGACCGCCGATGATTGTGACCGCAGCGGCGCTGATCCCCTCTTCATTGAGGTCAACAGTGGCTTTATGGATGACCTTGTCACTGACAAAGAGCTGCTCATAATCCGATGCCAGCATCTTCGACAGGTTGGCGTCACTTTCAAAGATCCGGGTCAGGCCCATCGCCCTGAGGGTTTCCCCCAGGTCCAGTTCCAGGTCATATCTGAACTTCGGGATGGTCAGATACGTATAGTGCTCATCGTATGTCGTGTCGGTAAAGTTGTCGGCATAAACCGTTTCACTGCGCAGGTTGCGGAATGTGTCCGGGTCCATCTGCGCCAGGTAATCATAGACACTCATGCCTTCTTCCGGCAGGATCAGCACGACTTCGCCGCCCTGCCTCAGCTGCTTGGAGATACCCTGGGCATGGTCATCATGCCACCAGCCCGTTTCCGTGCTGTGCATCATGGCGGTCGTCACTTCACTGCCGTCCTGGTTACGGAAGGTTTCATCGGTATTGCGGTTCGGGTTGAATTCCTCGAACCAGCGGTCTTCAAAGGCCAGGGAGTTGATCAGCAGGAACAGCGTTCCGTTCGCCAGGCTTTCCTCGCTGTAGACACTCTCCAGCATATGCTTTGTCTTTTCGGCAATCCAGTCATTGACATGCTGAACAACCGCGCCTTTGTCGGCGAAATCCTCACTGACAATATCGCTGTTGTAATACGACTGCAGGATGTGCCGGTAGTTTTCATTGACTTCAAAGCCGGCGCCGCTGTTGAGCCAGAGCGCATTGCCGAAGAAGACGGTCGGCTGGTACATGTCCGCCCATTCCGGATGGTCTTCCGGGGGGCTGTGATCCGTGCGCAGGAACATCATATAAAGCGCTTTATTCAGCTCTTCCGGCGTCATGCCGAGCACTTCGTTCATCTGCTCTGCCGTGTCACCGGCCGCGGCATTGCTGAGCATGGCCAGCGCGCAGTATACGGATAACGGGGAAGAGATGTAGTTGGCTTCCGGGCTTACGGTCCGGTTGACCATGTCCAGGGCAAACCGGCTGTATTCATCCGCAAACTTCCGGGCATATTCCGGTTCGTTTTCCCCGTATTGATACCGCTGTTCCCGGACTTCGGCCAGGTTTGCGGCAATCGCCGCGTCGTCTTCAATGACAGCGCCGGTTTCCTTCTCACTGTCCGCCAGCACCGGGCTGCTCGTTTCCGCGGGTGCAGCGCTGCCGGCACAGCCGGAAAGCAGCGCCAGCACAAGTCCTGCAATGATCATTTTTTTCTTCATCTGTCTGCCTCCTGCTGTTATTTCTGCCGCAGGATCTCTTTCCGGATCCGCTGCATTTCCCCGTCCAGGTCCGCGCTGCGCTCGGCGCACTGCCGCAGTTCCTCTCCCAGCCGTTCCAGGGTCCGGGGATCGATGTCTTTTTTGTAGCGCAGCTTGTGGTCGAGACTGGCCCAGAAATCCATGGCAATGGTACGCATCTGCACTTCGACGTAGACGTCCTTCTTCCAGGTCTCCGCGATGATCGGGGTCTTGACCACCAGGTGCAGGCTGCGGTAGCCGCTCGGCTTGGGCTGTTCGATGTAGTTCTTCACCCGGATCAGGGTGATATCATCCTGTTTCAGGAAAACCTCTTCCAGCCGGTAAATATCATCCATGAACGCGCAGATGACCCGCACCCCGGCCACGTCAAACAGATTCTTCTCCATGGACTCGAGGGTTACGGGGTCTCCCTGCCGGATCAGCTTGGCCACGATGCTGTCCGGACTCTTGATCCGGGTTTTGATGGTCTCGATCGGGTTCTGTTCCTGGTGGGCCGACAGCAGGGTGCTCAGCACCCGGAACTTGGTTTCCACCTGCAGGGCGGCACTCTGGTACTCCGCCATCAGTTCCATAAACGGATCGAGCGGCAGCCCGTACAGGTTCAGCACTTCCTGCATGCGGATATGGTCCGTCAGATCCGTTCCGGTCGGTAATGACGAAAGATCGATCTCCTGGGTATAGTTTTCATTATCACGCATAGTTTTTCCTCCGC
>JAFRHT010000031.1 GCA_017433125.1 Solobacterium sp. | reverse complement strand
CCCGAACGGGTTCTGGAAGTTCGTATTCCCAAGCCCGAGTTCCCGGGCTTTCTGATTCATCAGCGGCACCATGGCGTCCACACTGCCGGCGGCGACTTCACTGAGCATGGCCGTCGTATCATTCGCGCTGGCCAGCAGGGAGGCATAGGCGGCCGAGCGGGCAGTCATCGTTTCCCCTTCCTGGATCCACAGCACGCCATAGTCGTGGCTGGAGGTCCCGAAGGCTTCCTTTGACAGGGTCAGTTCGGTGTCCGCGTCCGTCTTTTCCAATGCGGCATAGACCGTCATGATCTTGGTCAGGCTGGCCGGATCAAGGTGCTGGTCGATATTCTTCTTGTACAGAATACTGCCGCTGGCCATATCCACCAGGATAGCGGCCTGACCGGACACTTCCGGACCGTTTTCCGTATTCTCTTCCGCCCTGACCGGCAGGATCATGGCCAGCAGGAGCGCAGTCATCATTAAAAACTTCTTTTTCATCTTCTTTATTGTATCAGAGCCGTTATCATATCCCGCAAGGAAAATCATCCGTCCTGATTAAGAAAAAAATGAATCCCTCCGGATCCATCTTCATCTGCCGCGGCGCGCTTCCTCCTTCTGAATCAGTTCTTCCAGCCGGGAGTTCTGAAGCTTTTCCGCATATTCTTTTTCCGCAGCCTCCAGTTTCCGGAGAATCTCCTCCAGTGAATCGTTTTTCTTCTCTGCCATCGTTCCTCCTCCTTGCGGGCGCCCGGTCATTGTACCACAGAAAAAGAAAAACAGATACAGGTATTGACAATCTGTACCTACTGTATATACTGTATATGTACAGAGGTAACGATATGAACATCTTTATAGATAACCGGAGCGGGGTGCCGATCTATACCCAGATCCATGCCCAGATCCGGGACCAGATTATCAGCGGGACCCTGCAGCCGGAAGAATCCCTGCCCAGCATCCGCACCCTGGCGCGGGACCTGCGCATCAGCGTCATCACGACCAAACGGGCCTACGATGAACTGGAAAAGGAAGGCCTGATCTACACGGTCGCCGGCAAGGGCTGCTTTGTGGCGGAAAAGAACCTCGACCTGGTCCGCGAGGAAAACCTGCGCCGGATTGAGGAAGACATGGACGAAATCCGCGCGCTCGCCGGATCGTGCGGCCTGGCGAAAGAAGAAATACTTGAGATGTGGAATACCATCTGGGAGGACTGAATATGAGTGCCATTGAAATCAGAAACATCAATAAATCCTATCCCGGGTTCGAACTGAAAGACCTGAACCTGGATCTGCCGGAAGGCACGATCATGGGGCTGGTCGGTGAAAACGGTGCCGGCAAGTCAACCACCATGAAACTGCTGCTGGGCATGATCCGGCCGGACAGCGGCTCCATCAATGTGCTGGGCGAAACCGACCTGCGGGCCCGTCCGCAGATCAAGGAAGAAATCGGTGTGGTCATGGAAGATGTCAGTTTCCCGACGATTCTGAAAATCGGCGAGATCGGCAGGATCATGGCCGGCATCTACCGGAACTGGGATGCGGACGAGTTCTCCCGCATGGTAAAAGTCCTGCGGATCCCGGAGGACAAGAAGTTCTTCGAGATGTCCCGCGGCAACCGCATGAAGACCGGTTTTGCCTGCGCCCTGGCCCATCACCCGCGCCTGCTCCTGCTGGATGAAGCCACCAGCGGCCTTGACCCGGTCGTCCGGGATGAACTGCTTGATATCCTGATGGACTTTACGAAGGACGAAACCCATTCGATCCTGATGTCCTCGCATATCGTCAGCGACCTGGAGAAAGCGTGTGACTATGTGTGCTTCCTGCACGATGGCCGTGTCCTGCTGGTTGAGGAAAAAGACCGCATCCGGGAACTGTACGGCAAGCTGCAGGTCACCCCGGAACAGTTCAAAGAGCTTGATCCAGCGGCTGTCATCGGCAGGCGCACCACCCCGTACGGTACGGAAGTCATTGTGCGGAAAGACAGAATCCCTGCCTGGGATACACAGCCGGTGGACATTGAAGAACTCTTCGTGTTCATGGTGAAAGGAGAACGGCAATGAAAGGATTATTCTACAAAGATATACTGATGCTGACACGGTCCTTCAAGGCATACCTGCTGATGGCCCTGTTCTTCATCGTGCTCGGCACCATCCGGCCGAACAACTCTTTCTGGGCGGTCTATGGTTCCTTCTTCTTTGTCACCCTCATCTCTTCCCTGATGGCCGTTGACGAGCAGAGCCGCTGGCTGTCATACTGCGACATCATGCCGCTGCGGCGCCGGGATATCATCAATGAGCGCTACCTGCTTACCCTGATCCTGACCGCCGTCCTGAACGTGCTCTTCCTGCTCCTGAGCCTGATCTTCCGCAGCGCGGACAGGGCCACCGTCCTGGTCAGTTCCGGTATGATGCTCGCGCTGTCCATGCTGGCTTCTGCCATCTCCCTGCCGATCAATGTCAAATTCGGAACAGCCAAGGGCCAGATGGTGCGCATGGCCGTCATCATAGTTATGGTCGGCTGCGGCATGTTCATCATCAACTACGCCGGCGTCATCATCGAAAAGCTGCTGCAGGTCAAGGCGCCGGTCCTGCTGGCCGGGGCGGCCGCGGCCATCATCCTGATCTTCGCCCTGTCCTGGCTGCTGTCCATCCGGATCTACGAAAAAAAGAACCTCTGAATACAGGCAAAGGCTGCCCGGCCCGGTTTCACCATCGGGGCTGAGCAGCCTTTTTTTATTGTCCTGAAATCCGGGACGCCCTGGTCAGCTCTGTCAGCTGTACCATGGCTTTTTCATCAGCCCGGGCTGTGTGCTGTTTTCCGTTTCTGCCGGAAAACGGCAATCGCGCTGACTATGACAAACAGGCCGGTATAGTTGATGAAAATATCCCTGTAGGCACTGGCCGCCAGCGGTTCGATGAACTGATTCAGCCACACGAAGCCGAACGCCAGCGCCATGGTGGGTATATACACCAGGAGCGCGCGCAGCAGCAGGTTTTTCACCGGCAGCCGGACGGCCATTTCGTATGCCGCAACCCCGATCAGCACTATGACTGCCCGGGTCAATTCATGCCAGTTGCCGCTCGGATCGTTCCGTACGCCCTGGCTCAGATACAGGACACTGTTCAGGATCGTCACAGCCGTGTAGATAACACTGTAAATAAAGACACTTTCCATGAACCAGCTGTTCCGGTTTTTACTCATCTGTCCTTACCTCCGCCTGCCGGTTTTTTCAGCAGCCGTTATATTATACCAAAGCAGGATTTATATCAGGATGTCCGCTTTTTATATAACCCCGCCGGATGAGACAAACCGGCCTGAGCTGTCACGCGGAATACGTCAGATACGCCTGCGTTTCGGCGGTTTCCGTCGGGCCCGGTGTCCCTGTTCCTTCCGGTAGGCATTGATGGTGTCCCGGATGGCCGTGTAATCCCGCTCAAACAGTTCATTTGAGATATCCGTCTGCAGGTCCTGCGGGGATACCTTTTCCAGGATCTTCTCCTGCACAAACTGCTTTGACTTCTCCCGGTACTTCGGCAGGTCGTGCCGGGCCTGGATGCGGACCAGTTCCGGCCGCCACAGCAGGCTCAGCTTGTGCCGCAGATCCATGTGCGGGTTGCGCTCCGGCTCCCGCGCCAGGTAGAAATCCACCCGGTCCCGGTACCATTCCACCGTGATGATGCCCCAGTACCAGGGCACATGTTCCGCCACGTGGAGGCCATGGGTGCTGCCGGCCACGACATAGTTGAAGTCGTAGTACCGGTCATAGTCCTTCACCTGGGAAGAAAGCCGGGCATACGTATCCGCGTCGCTCTTGATTTCAATCCCGTACAGGCTGTCAGCCGTCACCATGACCGCGTCCGCCCGGGACTGGCCGATTTCCTTTTCCTCCAGAATCCGCACCGGCCCGTACCGCTCCTCCAGATACTGGAACAGCGGTTCGCGGATGTCTTTGTCCAGCAGTGTCATGTCCCTATTTTAGCAGAAGAAAACCGGCTGTGTGCCGGTCACCCGTTCATCGGGATATACAGTACAACCTCGCCGGTTTCCCTTGTTTTCTTCAGATCAATGACCCGCTGGTTCGCTGAGCCGCGGAAGCTCAGGGCCAGGTTCTTTTTCGCCTGTACGAACGGCCCGTCCACCAGGATATCGATGTACGACAGCATTTCATCTGTCACTTCGGTGTATTTGCGGCCGCCCGGCTGCAGATCCCGGTCGTACAGGTAACCGGACCAGCACCAGATGTTCTTGTCCGGATACCGCTCCTTCGCTGCCTTCAGCAGTTTGACGACCACTCGCTGGTTCTCCGGTTCAAACGGTTCCCCGCCCAGCACAGTCAGCCCGGATATGAATTCATTGTCCATGGCATCCAGCACTTCCTGCCGGGTTTCTTCGGTATACTCCTGCCCGTACCGGAAATCCCACGTCTCCGCCTGGAAACAGCCCGGGCAGTGGATCCGGCAGCCGCTGATGAACAGCGTCACGCGGACCCCTTCGCCGTTTGCCACGTCATACTTCTTGATATTTCCGTAATACATGCTCAGACCTCCGCTGTATTACCATCTTACCATTAACCGGCTACCAGTTCATCGTCCGAGATATCGCTCGTATTCCGGGTAATGACGGCCTTGGCAATGTTGCAGCAGTGGTCACCCATACGTTCCATGGTACCGAGGACGTCGCAGTAAACCGACTCGGCCACCGGTGAGGTGCACTGCTTGAAGGCCATGCGGCTGAAGTGCGTGTCACGGTACTTCAGTTCCAGGGCATCGATTTCATCTTCCAGATCCTGCAGGTGCCGGTACTGGTCAATATCCTTGGTAGTGAAGATTTCCGCCGACAGGTCATACATCTCCATGAAGCGGTCATACATATCGGCCAGGTCCTTGTGGGCCTGCTCGGTGAACGCCTCTCCCTTCTCATGGACTTCCGAATAGAATTCGGCCAGGTTCATGATCAGGTCGCCGACGCGTTCGAAGTTCTTGACCACATCCAGCTGCAGCCGGACGGAGTTGATGTTCCGGTGGGTCAGGTTGGGCTTGACCGACAGGCGGATCAGGTAGTCCGTAATCTTCTGGTCGCATTTGTTGATATTCATTTCCCGCCGGTCGATGGGTTCCTTCTCGGCCAGTCCGCCCTGATTTGCCAGCAGGGCCCCGACGGCTTCGGCGTTCTCCCGGATCAGCACGATCATCTTGTCAATGGCGCGCCGGGATGCCAGCAGGGCAGCCGACGGCAGGACGTTGGTGATTTCCTCGTCCATTTCATCGATGTTGACTTCTTCGCTCGGGGCCTCATCACCCGGGATGATCCGGCGCACCAGGGCCACCAGCTGGGTGATAAACGGCAGGGCCAGCAGGGTCGTCAGGGTCTTGAAGATAATGTTGGCCATGGCAATCTGCATCATCGGGTTCATCCGGCCGGCGATCATCTGTACAAAGGACGCGTACGGGCTGAGCAGGATCATGCCCAGTGCGGTGGAGATAATATTGAGCACGGTATGCAGGGCCGCAGTCCGCTTGCCGGCGGTCGTGCCGCCGATCGCGGCCAGGACACCGGTCATCGTCGTGCCGATGTTGGCGCCGAACATGAACGGCAGGGCCGCCCGGAAGGTCACCGCCCCGGCCTGGTAGAGTTTCTGCACGACACCGATCGTCGCCGCGGAAGACTGCACCAGGGCGGTCAGGCCGACACCGGTGAACATGCTCAGCAGGGCATTGTCACTCATCTGCAGGGCAAACGCGGAGAACGACGGCATTTCCTTGAGTGCGGCCAGGGCATCACCCATGGAAGACATGCCGAAGAAGATCAGGGCAAAGCCCAGGATCACGTTGCCGTTGTATACCGACCGCGGTTTCTTGCCGAAGCAGATCAGCATCGCCCCGGCGAAGATGATGAACATCGCGTAGCGGTCGATATTGACCGAGATCAGGAACGATGTGAACGTTGTACCGATGGTCGCGCCGAGAATGATGCCGGCCGCCTGGTCAAAGGTCATCAGGCCCGCCCGGACAAAACCGATCGTAATCGCCGAGGTGGCCGAGGAGCTCTGCATGATCATGGTCAGGATGATACCGACCAGCAGCGCGCTGAAGCGGTTGGAAGTTGCTTTGTTGATATAATCCCGCAGGGCATCACCTGCCACTGCCTTAAGCCCGTCGCCCATGAATTTGATGCCGAACATGAACAGGCCGAATCCGCCGAGGATCGCTCCCCAGTTAATCGCTGATAGATCCATAAATAAATTCCCCCACTGCGGCCGCAGCCGCAAGCCCACTTATCATAGCACAGAACCGTGTGTGCAAAACAGAAACTTATACATGTATAAGAAATTATTATATTGTTTATAAGCGTTTGCAGATATATAGTCACGCCGGTCATTTCTTCTGCATAACCCTGATTAACCGGTTTTTTGGTATGTTATGATTTTTTTATCAGTTCCTGCTTTCATTAATTTCATCCGCATGACAGCACAGCACTCGGCAGCAGACACGCCGCAAGGAGAAAACATGATGTTTGAGTATGAATCACAGCACCTGAACCTGGTCCGGTCCACCGCCGGTGAATGCACTGTATTATTGAAATCCAACGGGCATTTCCCCCTGAAAGAAGCCGGCAGGATCGCCCTGTACGGCAGCGACATCCGCCATACGGTCAAGGGCGGAACCGGCTCCGGTGAAGTGAACTCCCGCTTCACGGTCAATATCGAAGAAGGCCTGAAGAACGCCGGTTTTACGGTTACCACCGCCGCCTGGCTCGACAGTTATGACCAAATACGGGAACAGGCAAAGAAGGCGTTTATCAAAAGCCTCCGGGCCGAAGCGAAGGAAAAGCACGAAAACCCCCTGCTCTATACACTCGGACGCATCCCGCCGGAGCCGGAATATGACCTTCCCCTGAGCGGTGAGGGTGATACGGCCGTTTATGTCCTGGCGCGGGCATCCGGTGAAGGCATGGACCGCAAACCGGTCAAAGGCGATGTAAAATTGACTGATACGGAAGTGCGGGACATCCGCCGGCTTGACGAAACCTTCGCCAATTTCATGCTGGTGCTCAATACCGGCGGCCCCGTTGACCTGTCTCCGGTCTGTGACATCAGCAACATCCTCGTCCTGTCCCAGCTCGGGGTTGTCAGCGGCGATGTCCTGGCAGACCTGCTGCTGGGGCGGCAGTATCCTTCCGGCAGACTCACCGCGACCTGGACGGCCTGGGAAGACTATTCTGCCCTCGGATCATTCGGTGAAACCGATGATACGCTGTACAAAGAAGGCATCTACGTCGGCTACCGTTTCTTTGACACCGCCGGGAAGAAACCGCTGTTTCCCTTCGGTTACGGCCTGTCCTATACCGTCTTCTCGGTATCCCCGGTAAACGTCACCGCAGACAAAAACATCATCACGGCGGAAGTCCGCGTCACAAACACCGGAAATATGCCCGGCAGGGAAGTCGTGCAGGTCTATGTTTCCCCGCCCGCCGGGGAACTGGACAAGGCGTATCAGGACCTGGCGGCATACGCGAAAACAAAGGAACTGCAGCCGGGCGAAACCGAAACCGTATCGGTCTCGTTCGCGCTTGACAGCCTCGCGTCCTACAGCGAAAAAGCGGCCGCTTATATACTGGAAAAAGGTGATTACCTGATCCGTACGGGAACCAGTTCCGCCGACACCGTTACTGCGGCAGCCGTCACACTGGCGGAAACCGTCATTACCCTGCAGGCAAAGAATGTGCTGGGCAGCTGCGGCTTTGAAGATCACCGGTTTGAACCGGTCCGGGATGAACGGCTTCCGGAAACCGCAGTCCGTCTGGCAATCAGGGCGGAAGACATTCCGTCACATACTGTTGCCTATGATCCTGTTTCCGTTCCTGATCCTTCGATTCAGCTGTTGTCTGACGAAGAACTCGCCCTCCTGAACATCGGCGCCCATGACCCCAAAGCCAAAGGCTTCATGTCCGTGGTCGGCAATGCCGCAACCCACATCGCCGGCGGCGCCGGTGAAACCACTTCCCTTTTAAGTGACAGGGGAATCGGTTTCCTGACCATGAGCGACGGTCCGGCCGGCCTGCGCCTGGCAAAGGAATACTTTGAAGACGCAAAAGGGGCGCATGGAATCAATCAGTCCATGATTCCGGCCAGCATGCTGGAAAACATGTCCAGGCCGATGCTGTTCCTGATCAACCTGCTCGGCCTCAACGGTGCCAAAGCCCCGCGCGGCGCGGAAATCAAGTACCAGTACGCGACGATGATCCCGGTCGGCACAGCCATTGCGCAGTCATGGAACGATGACCTGGCTGAACAATATGGAGACCTTGTGGCAGATGAAATGGAGCGTTTCGGGGTGAACCTCTGGCTGGCGCCGGCGCTGAACATCCACCGTTCCATCCTCTGCGGCAGAAACTTTGAGTATTATTCGGAAGACCCGCTGATCTCCGGAAAGTTGGCCGCCGCCGTTACCCGCGGGGTCCAGAAACATCCGGGCTGCTCCGTAACGATCAAGCACTATGCCGCAAACAACCAGGAAACCAACCGCTATGCTAGCAATTCCTGCGTCAGTGAGCGGGCCATGCGGGAAATCTACCTCAAAGGCTTCGGCATCTGTGTCAGGGAAAGTTCGCCCCGGGCCTTCATGACTTCCTACAACCTGCTTAACGGCACACATACCTCCGAGCACCGCGGCCTGCTTGAAGATATTCTGCGCAGTGAGTTCCGCTTCACCGGGGTGGTCATGACCGACTGGCTCATTGCCGGAACCGTGAAGAAAGGCTCAAAATACCGGGCGGCAGATCCCGGTGAAATCGCCATGGCCGGCGGTGATCTTGTCATGCCCGGCGCCCGCGCCGATTATGAAAGCGTGCTGGCAAAAATCAAACTGAGCGGGGAGAACAGGCTGCAGGCCGAACATAACGCTGCCCGGCTCCTGAACCTGATCAGGATCCTGAAACAGAATTGATATCCCGGATCACGCCGTCAGCAGCATACACAAAAAAGACCGGCTTCGGCAGAAGACCGGTTTTTTTCCAGGCATCATGATCCTTTTGTCTGCGGGACCTGTTCCAGCCGGTCACAGCCGTCAAAGGCATGACCGTAGATTTTTATTTTCCCGGCCCGGATTTCAACTGCTTCAAGCTGCCGGCACTGATAAAAGGCAAACGGCGGGATCTGGGTCACCCCGGCCGGCAGGACAACTGAACGCAGGCCGCTGCGCACAAACGCATACGGCAGGATGGAATACAGCCCTTCCGGCAGGATCAGCTCCTGCAGGGAGGCACAGCCGTCAAACGCAAAGCCCATGATATGTGTAACCGAGGCCGGGATCCGGATACTGCGGATCTCCGCGTGGCCCTTGAAAAGATCTTCCCCGATCACCGATACCGGTTTTCCGTACCAGGTGTCAGGGATGACCACATCCGCTTCGTCCCCGTAATAACGCACCGCCATGTATGTATCATTAACGGCGTATTTGAAATCAAATTCCTGCATATATGTATTCTATCAGGCTTCCGTAAGAAAAAGAGCGCATATGCGCTCAGCGGCTCTGGCCTCCGGCCTTCGGTGTTTTCAGGAAAGTCCTGTACAGCGCGATGAACATGACGCTGTAGAGACACCCGCCGATGATATCCGTAACCCAGTGCATGCCCGACAGCAGCCGGAACACCGGCGCCAGGATTGTGCCGGCCAGCAGCAGGACCTGCATGATGCGGCTGTCACCCGGTTCGGTTTTGAAGAAAGCCCGCACACAGCCGAAGATGGTCATGGTTACCATGGTATGCGAGGACGGGAAGGAAGCTTCCAGAACTCCGTCCTCCAGCACCGGACGGTAGTTGATAATCACTTTTTCAAACAGGAAGTATGTCGCGATGACCAGCACGAACATCACGCCCAGCAGGAGGATCCGGCTGTCCACCCGGGCTATGCTGCGGCGCCGCAGCATCTGCACCAGCCCCTTCAGGGCAAACAGGAAGGCCAGCAGGATCGCCGCAATGACCAGCACTTCGCTGAGCCAGTAGAACAGCGTGTGTGACCCGGCCTTCGCAAAGACCCAGGCATTCAGACGGGCAAAGCCGACTTCGCTGTTCTGCGGCCCGATCGGCTGTACATCCACCATCCTGACCAGCACTGTATATATAATGGCTGTCGCTGCCGATACGATAAACGGCAGCCCTGACTGTCTGTTCCGGTTCTTCTTGCTCATAAACTAATAAAACCCCTGTTCTGTACAGGATATAATTGTACACCAGAGCAGGGGTTTCGGAAAATGCCGGATTATCCGGCATTTCATATCAGATTCAGTTTTTCAGGCACTTCCCGCTGATCATGGAGCGCAGGACCAGGACGGTATCCTCCGGTTTTTCCAGGGAGATATCCAGTTCACCGTTCTGCGGAATGAGGTCTTCCAGCAGTTCAAGGTTCTCCGGATGCTTCTTCAGATGCATGTCGCCATAATGCTCAAGGTGTACTGTTACATCACCGCGGCACTGTCCCACCATGTTCAGAAATTCATCCATATTACGGACATTAACCAGTTTGATCATATTGTGTACCTCCTTGTGTACACTATGATGATATGGTATTTTCCGGGATTTTATTATAAGATTAACAGCAGATTTATATGACAAAATCGCCAGACAGGAGGAAACATGGCAGTAACTTCATCACTTGTCCCGGTGGATGAGCGCGGCCGGGAAACAAAACAGCACGGCACCAGCGAGTTCCCCGCAGCGGCCTACCGGACAAAGCTGTATCACGCGGTTCCCTGGCACTGGCACGAATATCTGGAAGCGGGAATAGTCCGGCAGGGCACGGTGCGTCTGGCCATCGGCAGTTCAGTGTACATTCTGCAAGCTGGGGATGGGTTCTTCCTCAACGCGGACACCCTGCATGCCCTGCGACGACAGAACCGGGAAGCCTGTGAACTGATATCACTGGTCTTCTCCCCGCGTATCGTTGCCGGTTCCATGGAATCCGTATTCTGGCAGAAGTACATGTCCCCGCTGCTGAAAAACACTGCTCTGAAGGGTCTGGTCCTAATCCCTGATGCCGGCTGGCAGGAGCGGATCCTGCAGGATATTGACGATGCCTGGCAGGCCATGGAACAGACCCCGGAAGGATATGAATTCCTTGTCCGCAGCGCCCTGTCCGACCTGACCCTGATGCTCAGCACGCATATGCCGGAGCCGGCAGCGGCCCTGAGCCGGAAGGAACTGCGGGAAGAAAAGCGGATCAGGATGATGCTGGAATACATTGAGGAACACTTCAGTGAGGAAATCTCCCTGACTGATATCGCCGGCAGTGCCGCGGTCAGTGAAAGTGAGTGCCTGCGCTGTTTCCGCAATGCCGTGCACACATCCCCCGGACAGTACCTGAAGCGGCTGCGGGTGCAGAAGGCAGCTGCCCTGCTGCAGTCCACCGGCATGAAGATCAATGAAGCCGCCGCCCTGTGCGGGTTTCTGGACATGAGTTATTTTTCCGGAACGTTCCGGAAGTATTACGGCATGACACCGACTGCCTGGCGGAATCAATTCCACAGCCTGCAAAATGAATAAAAAAAGATCACACCTGATTCGGGTGTGATCATTTCTTATGTTCAATGTCTGCCGAACGCCGTGAATCCGCACAGCATGATGAATTCAGGCAATGTCGGGCCTCGCCTCAGGCCTGCCGGCGTATTATCCCCGGTATTCGGTACAACCGGAGGTCTCGGGGTCGGGGTCGGCGCTGGGGGCGGGGTTGGCGTCGGCGTCGGCGTTGAGGTTGGTGTCGGGGTTGGCGTTGGGGTTGGTGTCGGCGTCGGCGTTGAAGACGACTCCGGTGTATATTTGTTGGCGATCACAAAGCCGGTCTCAGCATCACCGGAAATATCCGGTTCATACAGATCAACCCGGGTTTCGGTGACAGTATAGACAATGTCCCTGTCCCCGGATTTCTTCGGCAGACCGGTAAATGTCACGGTCCAGTCAGTTTGTTCGGAAACCGTCGTGGTATCAATTTCTTCATTGTCGGCCAGAAGATGAACGGTCACACTGGCAGGACGTTTTTTATCCTGGTCATCATTGTCATCCCATATCTTTGTGACGGTTATGTCGATTGTCTCAACGCGAGTGTTTTCAATGTTGTTGTAACCGGCTGCCGGTTCTTCGGATGTCTCCGTACCGTTGCTGTAGGCTGTCGTATAACCGCTGACCGGCTGTTCCCTGACAGTATAAACATATTCTTCCCCTGCCGCGTTTTTCAGCGGGAGGTCCGCGAACTCGTACTTCCAGTCATCCGCTGCCGTTACTTCAGCAGTGCGGTATACTGTGCCGTCACGCAGCAGTTCCACCGTGATCGATGCCGGCCGGTCCTCCGGTGTATCCCCGCTCCATGTTTTTTTCCCGCTCAGGCTTGTAACAGTGTATTCGTTGGTGATGGAGAAATCCTCGGAGGTGTACTTCCAGACCAGGTTCTGCGAATTCGGATACGGATTGTGCGCGGTTTCCGGCAGTGCGCCGCCCTGCAGTTCCTGCACGGCATACGTGGGCAGGGACGCGGTATAGGCATTGGCAAATGAACTCCCGCTGTACGGAACGATATCATCTACCTTGAAGCCGTAATAATTGTTGACGCTGCCGTCTGAACGCCAGTAGAACCACAGATCGGAAGTGGGAAGGTTGACCGATGACGGGAATGTGCCTGTATAGGTCGTGCTGGTCACATAGATCGTCCCGTTCAGACGATAGTAGATCCTGAGGTAGTCCCAGCCGCTCTCTGACCGGGATGAAGGATTGAACTTCACCGTGACCGGGCCGCTTACGCCCTTATCATACGAAGCGGTATACCCATCCGGCAGGTCCTCCTGTACGGTATATTCATATTCTTCGCCGTTTTCATCCCAGACCTCGGCTGTAAACTCATACTTCCAGTCCTTGGAGGCATCCGTCTCTGTCTGCGCAATTTCCGTGCCGTTCTGGTACAGGTGCACGGTGATGGATGACGGCCGGTTTTCCGGTGTATCCCCGGTCCAGGTTTTGGTTCCCCGCAGGACCCTGCGTGTATACGTATTGTTGATGTTTACATAGCCTTCTGCCGGTTCGTCACTGGTTTCCGTACCGTTGCTGTAGGTTACCCGGTATCCTTCCGGGACATCCGCTTCCCGGACCGTGTAGACATACTCTTCGTCGTTCTCGTCAAACCGCGGCAGCATGTTAAACGCATATGCCCAGTTATCCGCGGATGTTACTGTTTTTTCAGCATAAACCATCCCATTCTGCAGCAGTTCCACAGTGATGGATGCCGGCCGGTTTTCCGGACGGTCCATGGCCCATGCCTTCTGCCCGCTGAGTGAGGTCACAATATATTCATTGTTGACCGTGAAGTCCGGCCCGCTGTATTTCCACAGGATATTCTGTTCATTCGGATACGGATTATGCTCGGATTCCGGCAGGTCGCTGCCCAGTTCCTGAACCGTGTAGTTCGGCAGTCCGCTTGCCTGTGATGCACTGGCAAAATATGTGCCGGTATAATCGTCAATGGATGTGATCCTGAACCCGTAATACTGGTTGTCGCTGTAACTGGTATGCCAGTAGATCCAGAACTCGGAGGTCGGCAGGTTGATGGATGACGGGAACGTGGCCCCATAGGTGTTTGTACGATACAGCGTGCCGTTCTGCCAGTAGTAGAACCGTACGTAATCATACCGGTTTGAATCGGTGCGTGAACGGGAATCGAAGCGGATTGTCACCGGATGATCGGGATCTTTCTCATAATTCTCCCGGTATCCTTCCGGCACATCCTCGACGATGGTGTATTTATATTCCTCGCCGTTTTCATCATAGATGTCCACGAGGAACTCATATTTCCAGTTCTTTGCCGCCGTGGTGGTTGTCTCGTCAATTTCCTCACCGTTGCGGAGAAGATGCACGGTGATGCTGGCCGGACGATCGCTTGACTTGTCTCCGTCCCACCGCTTGACACCCCGCAGTTTTTTGCGCTGATACGTATTCACCGCGGTCAGATACCCGGTCTGCGGCTGGGCGGAAATATGGGTAGCGCCCTTGCCGTCTGTGTAGCTAACCTTATACCCGTCGGGGACTTCCGGTTCATATACGCTGTAGGCAACCAAAGAACCGTCATCGTTGTACTTCCACAGATCCGTAAAGGTCCATGACCAGTCATTGTCCGCGTTCAGCACCGCGCTGCCGGCGCTTTCCCCGTCCGCGAGCAGTTCCACGGTGACCGAAGCCGGCCTGATGTCTTCATAGTCGCTGTCCCATTCCTTGCGGACCGTGACTTCGATCTGTTCGTTCATGGCGACCCGGGTGATGTTGCTCTGGATGCCTTCAATGAACGGAATCACGTTGTCGTGTTCATCCAGCGCGTTCCATCTTGCCCAGGATCCGTTGTATGCCTTTTCTGTCTTTGTGTTGACCCCGTCCCCTGCTTCCGGGCTGTGCATCAGGATTTCCACCTGGGTGCTGTAATTCGCGTCCAGGACAGCCGGCTGGCCGTTCCTGTCCAGGAACTCGAACGCGAACGCCCGGATGTCGCCTGTATCCGTCCCGGCGGTATACGGCTGCCAGGAGGCATCCTCTGCCAGTGTTCCGGGATCTTCCGACGGTGACCAGTACACATTGACGGTCCAGCCCTGTCTTTCCGCAAACGATGTATCCACACCCCGGATAGTGCCCTGCCAGTACGGGCTGCCGTTCGCAGCGTGCTTCTTCGACCCGTCCGGGAAATAAGTCATGCCCTCACAGGTGTCATAAATCACCATGTTCGTGACTTTGGACATCCCTGTCCGCATCCGCAGGCGGTAACGGTAATCACTGTCGATGGACGCGATTCCCTCCGTTGTCGTAAACGGTGTCTGGTCGGTCTCAACCGACTTGGTCAGGCCCTGCAGGGAAGCCGAGTCATAGGAAACGCTGACACTGACATCCCTTCTTGACATGCGGTCTGTTTTACTGCCGTTCTCATTCAGGTCATACACATCATTGTATGAACCATCCAGGGTCGTAATGTCTCCGGGTACGGTATCCGCGTAGACGGAGTTTGTATAGCTTGTGCCGTAGTCCTCCAGAGATTCATACGGCAACGCATAACGGTATTCCACGCCGATCAGACGTGAACTCCAGATGGTCTGCGTATTGTCCGTGTGGCTGGTGATGTAGAACGGATGCTCAGTCAGGTCGACATCCACGGTGATCTTCGTACGGTTCGTGCCGTTCCAGTTTCTCTCCACGGTGACTGTGAGGTTCTCACGGCAGAGATCTTCGAACTCCTCCCAGCGGATTTCATTCAGGTTTTCATCACGGATCGTACTGTAACTGTCCTGATTGATCGGATTAAAGGTGCCGTCGGCCCACCAGCCCATTTCGTCATAGCCCAGTTCCATGCTCGCGGCAATCTCTTCCGGTGTAGACAGCAGTTCCATGCCCTCCGGCAGAAGGTCATAGAAAAGGAAACCATGCAGCAGATACGCCTTGTGGGCATTAGTCAGATAATCATCATGATATTCCGGATAATACATCCGGCGGTTGCCGTAACCGGCCGCAATCTGGAATCTGCCGGTATAGCGCTTGTTTTCCGCTTCCTGCACAACTGTGCCCAGACGTTGCTTGCGGGCGGTCAGATAAGCCTGGAATTTCGGTACGTCATAGAACTGCCAGTGCACCCTGTCAGTGCCTCTCTGCAAATAATGCCCGTATGTATCCTGGTCAAAGGAAGCGATTTCCTGCTGGGTGTAATCCGTCGCATAGGAATCGATGCCCGGCTCATTGAGCAGCACCATCTCACCGTTGACTTCCTTCCAGATTTCCAGGTAGTCAAAATTATGCAGGAAGCCGTCACGGGGGATATCCTGGCGGTGGAATACCGTCGTACAGGTGATGGCATCCCCGGTTGCCGGGGTGAAACCTTCCTGGCAGTCATGCACAACAAACTTGAAGCCGACAACAGCATCTGCTTCGGTAAATGTCCAGCTTGTTTTCAGACCGTTGCGGAACGAGTCGACCAGTTCATATTCCGTGTCCGGTGATCCGGCCCTTCTGACCCACAGTTCACAGTCATACCGGTCGGTCTGGATGACGCTGCCGCTGGTATTGTGCAGCGCTGTCGGGGAATACCGGATTGTTTCAAAATAGTAATCCTCGTCCGGCACCCGGCTCACATTCCCGTTCAGATCGGTGGAATACAGCAGGTCATCGCCGATCACCATGTCATAGGCAAATCCCGGATAGCGCACCGTCGGCCGCAGGTACCATGTCGCGGTATCATACTCATAATCATTCAGAATATCCTGATACCGCAGATCCCGCAGATATGTCCGCGTGTAATTATGCCCATAGTGGTAATAATTACTGTTTGAATACATGTAGACGTATTTGTCCACCCGGAACAGATCACCCTGGTATATAAACTCAAAATCACTCAGGTCAAGGCTGACTTCACTTGTGGCCAGCACTTCCATGTCCGTGCGGTCGCCGTACCTGCCGATCAGGTCGGCAGTGTTGGTAATATGCAGGTTCCCGTTTTCCTCGTTGTAGATTGACTTGGGATAGCCGACATAGGCCATGAAGGAACCGTCGCCGGTTTCGAGCACAGGATGCCTGCCGTAGGGCTCGATCCTGTAAGTGATACCGTCTTCTCCCTGCTGACTGTACTGCGTCATCGGATTATGGTTCCGGTCCAGGACAATGCACTCCTCCGGGAATGTATCAGTGATATAGGCCTCATAGGCACCGATCAGCGGGTATGCCGTGGACGGCCCCGGGATTGTGCCGAGTGCCTGCTGGTACCGCTGGACAAGATAGAAATACCACCCGGAGACGGTCCTGATGGAACGGGGATTCGGGACAAAATCATACCTGACCCAGATATAATCATCCGCGTTTTCGCCGAGCAGTTCCATGGATGTGACACGGGACGCGTTTTTGTCCAGGGTGTACTGCGTCCTGGTCCAGGGATGGTCATAAAGACGCTCATAATCAAACGTGATTTCCCCGCTTTCCGCAAGCACCGTATTATCTGCTGCTTCCTTCATTTCCGCCTGCAGGTCCGCACTCGTGGAATGTGTGCAGCTGTCCACATACAGTTCGTCCATCGGATAGTTGGAATCTGCCCGGTGGGCTTCATCGGAAAATTCACCCATCGGCGTCAATGTATAGGTCAGGGTGATTGTTCCTTCAAAATTCAGGTTTTCCTCAAAGTCCTTGTCATTGGTAAACTGATATACATCCGCGTTCTTGCCGTTGGCCAGGGTCCAGTCAAAGCCGCTGTGGGTGGCATCGTTGGCAGGTATGTCAACTGTCCAGTTCATGTGTGAACTGTTGGATGTATATGCCGAGGAGTTGCCGGAATTACCCTGTCCGGCCATCAGGTTTGGAATTGTCAATGTCAGATCACCAGGCCCGTAAGCTTTATCCGAATTTGTATTGCGGTAGGTTATCTGGACCTTGATTGTCCTGGCCGGGAGAATGTTCACGTGATCAGTTGTCGCGTTCCAGTCGATCTCGGTCAGGGCAGTATGCCCGTTGTCCACACTGGAGTCAAAGAAGACGATATCCAGACTCCAGTTATTTCCGTCTTCTCTGACCGCCTCCTGGTCTTCGGTTCCTTTTGCTGCTTCAGCCGCATCACTGTCAGCTTCCGAATCCGCCAGCTCTTCTTCCTGTGCGTTTCCGCCCGCTTCCGCCAGAGCCGGTTCATCATCTTCATCAGCAGGCTCCGCCGGTTTCGATGGCAGTGATTCATCTCCCGGCGTCTCCCCGTTTTCATCCGTCAAAGCCGGTTCAGCTTCCTCATCAGCAGGTTCCGTGGTTTTATCTGCTCCCCCGGTTATTGCCGGCTCAGTAAAAGTATCCGGGAATTCTTCCTGTCCCCCGGATGATTCAGGTTCTGCCGACGGTTCCGATGCCGGTGTTTCATCTCCCTGTGCAAAGGCAGTACGCTGTACAGGCTGTGAGAAGACCAGCAGCCCGCTGAATAGTAAAATTGAGATTTTCCGGATGGTTTTCATATCAGCATACCTCCATCATATCCGCCGCGCTGCACTGCGTCGGATACCCCCGCAATCCTGAGCCTGATTACATTGTCAGCCCGAGCCCGGTCACTCATCATCAATACGTTGAAGATCGGATTTTTTCTGTTTTATTAAATAAAAACAAGTAT
>JAFRHT010000030.1 GCA_017433125.1 Solobacterium sp. | reverse complement strand
GCGCCTTGGTCAGTTCGTCGCCTTCCAGGTTACCCTTGGCAACCAGGTCTTCCAGCGCCTTCAGCCGGTCACCCAGGGCATTGTACTTTGCCTTGGTGTCAGCGTCGGCATTTTCCATATCCGCCGCCATGCCGTCGAACAGCGAACGGGCTGTGCCGGTCCGGTTCTTGAACAGATCGAAGCTCGGCAGGGTCATGCCCTTGAGGGCTTCCAGATCCTTGGAGATATCATCGAGTTCCTGCAGCGCCTTGGTCAGTTCGTCGCCTTCCAGATTACCCTTGGCGATCAGGTCTTCCAGAGCCTTCAGGCGTTCACCCAGGTCATTGTAGGCTTTCTTTGTGGCTTCATCCGCCTTGTCGAAGTCAGCGGCCAGACCGTCGAACAGTGACCGCAGGTCTCCGGTATTCTTCCGGAACAGATCGAAGTCCGGAACATCGCCTTCCGGCTTCACCGGCTCGGAGAACTTCGGGAACAGGTTCTTGGAGCCGAGGCTGAAGTGGATGTTGTTGATCTTGTTGTTCAGGTCCGGATCAGTGAACCAGCCTTCGAAGCTGCGGCCCGGAATACTGGCTTCCGGCAGTTCCACGTTCTGATAGAACTTGTAGCTTGTCGGCGCATCGGTGATCGTTGCCTCTTCCGGCAGATTGTAGTTGAGTTTGTACGGAATTGCCCAGAACGGCAGCGACGCAATTGCCAGCGCCCCGCAGATCCACGGCAGCTTGCTCTTCTTCGGTTCTTCAGGACCCGTCACAGCTGTCTTGACCGGTTCCGGCTTGACTGCTTCCTTGACAGCCGGCGCAGCTGCGGCCAGCGGCAGGATACCCGGCAGGGCCCCGTCCTTGGCCTGTTTCAGGAAGTCACCCAGCTTGAAGCGCAGCGGTTCGGCATCGGTGAAGGCCTTCTTGCCGTAGAAGTGATCCTTGAACCAGTCAAGCAGTCCCTTCTTCGCATCCTTGTCGTCCGCCCCGTCAACTGCCTTCTGCAGCAGGCCGGCACCCTTGTCCGGATCGCTCAGGACAGTATCGAGGTCATCCAGGGCAAAACTGCCGGACTTGGTGTTGTGCAGTGCCTTGACCGCGTTGCCCAGCGCCAGCTTGCTGGCTTCCGCCTTCTCCGGCGTATCCTTGAACCCGTCAAACAGCTTCCAGAGACCATCGGTGATTTCATCCGGGGTACCCTTGGCCAGCAGTTTCTTGCCGTCCCAGGCAAACAGGTTCTTCAGCTTGTCCCAGAGCCCGCTGCCCAGCAGTCCGGCCAGGCCGATCCCGGCCAGCGGCAGGACCATTCCGGACGCCTTGTCAGCTTCAGCCGGTTCTTCTGCTTCATCGATGGTACGCTTCAGCAGGGCTGCGATCCTGTTCCGCAGCGGTTCGGTGTCCGCATAAGTCGGGGTGGCGTCCTTCAGGCCGCGCAGCCCGGTATAGTAATCCCGGTCAAACCACTTGATGAGATCGGTTGCCTCATTGCCTTCCGGCAGGGCGCGCAGGATATCTTCGCCTTCCCTGTCCTTGTTGAACAGCAGTTTCCAGAGATCGCCGAATTCGAATTTGCCAGATCCGCCCAGCAGCGCCGCCTTGACGGCATTGCCCAGGGCCAGCTTGTTCACGTCAGCCTTGTCACCGGCTTCCGGGAACCCTTCAAACAGTTCAAAGAGGCCTTCGGTAATGTCATCTGCCCGGCCTTCCGCGACCAGCTTGTCGCCGTCCATGCGGAACAGCTTCTTCAGTCTGTCCCAGAGCCCGGCTGTACCGGCTGCCAGTCCGGCCACCCCGGCACCCACGGCCCCGAAGTCAACCGCCTTTTCCTCAGCCCCGGCCTTCAGGTCATCCAGCAGGGCTTTCAGCCGCTGCCGCAGCGGCGCGCTCTTCGCATAGGTGTCATCAGCACCGTCAACACCATCCAGTCCCGGGTAGTAATCTGTCAGGAACCAGCGGCAGATCTCCTCATTTTCCGCCTTCTCTTCCGGCTTGGATCCGGCCAGGAAGCGCTTCAGGATTTCTTCACCCTGGTGTTCCGGGTTATTCAGCAGCAGATCGAGTTCATCCAGCTCGATGCCTTCTTCTTCGCCGGTCCGGCTCAGCACTGTTACGGCCTTTTCCAGAACTTCGCTGCTTGGTCCGGCCAGTTCCGGTTCGTCTTTGAAGCCGCCGAACAGCTTCATCAGTCCGTTTTTTATGTCTGCCTCCCGGCCGGCCAGGAATGCCTTGCCGTCCCTGAATGAGAACATCCTGCCGAAGATGTCCTTCAGGCCGCCGCCCAGGCCCATGAGCCCGGCGCCGACCAGACCCGCAGCTGCCTTGGCAAGTGTGCCGGCCTTGTCCGTCATGCCGTCAAATCCTTCTTTCAGGTCATCAAGCAGGTCAACTTCCTCGCCCTGGGTCCGTTTCAAATTATCCAGGATCCCGGCGCGCAGATTCTCTTCCGCCTTGACCATGACGAATTCGGGACTGTAGTACCAGTCTGTGACCGGAATGGCAGTTCCGCCTTCCACGGCCCTGAAAACACCCCGGAACAGCTTTCCGGAAGCGTTTTCAGGATCTGCCTTTTCCTCGATGAAAATGAGTTTCAGCAATTCTTCAATTGTCATATTATGCCTCCCCTGAATCTCTGTTTTTATTATAGCTTGACTATTTCATCGCGCACAAAAAAATGAGCGGCCGCAGCCGCTCAATGCAGGAAATTTTATCTGTCGTTTTCGGGGCCGTACTGGTCTTCACGCCAGAAGTCATCAGCGAAGAACGCCGCCATCCCGCGCGCCCACTCAATAGCCTTTTCAGCCTGGCGGATCGTATAGTCGCTGAGATAGTTCTTCGCGGCTTCCTCGTCCTTCTCCTTCAGCTTCCTGTAGGTGTCTTCAACGGCTTCGCTTTCCTCAGCCCACTGCGCTTCGATCAGTTTGATGGAAGCTTCCAGGGCCCGGTGCGTCATCGGCCAGTTGTATTCATACGGAAACTGGACGGTCTTGATCGCGAACCACGCCTTGTCCGGTGCGAACTCCTGTTCTTCCGGATCCCACTTGAAGTGCGAAGCCTGGGCCTGACGGACGGTATTCCACTCGTAACCGGCCGGCATCTTCTTCAGAGCCAGGGCATACCACGGCACGTACGGGTTTGTGCAGGGTTTCGGACCGGTCCGCAGCACCTTGAACAGGTTCAGGTCGTCATTGAAGACGAAGACGGAACTCTCAACGGTAACGTTATTGCAGATGGACGGTGTATCAAAGTTCCGGTGCGGAGTGATCGTACCGCCTTTGGTCATGTCATACTTCGTATCCTGGCCATGGCTGCGCAGGATCGCCTTGACGTCTTCCGGGCTGAACTTCCGGTCAGCCTTGCGGGAGAAGATGCGGATCTCTTCCGGCGCGAACTCAATGCCGGTCAGCCGCTTCCAGGCATCCGTTGCCCGGGTCAGATTGACATACATCAGTTCCGGTTCCGGTGCCTGGTAGGCTTTGGCGAAGTCAAAGTCGGAATAATCCCCTTCTTTGACCGGGGTATACCAGCCCTGCTCGATGGCGAAGGTGATCAGGTCCGGCGAAGCGTAGTAGTTGTCCGGATCATCGAACTTCACTTCATGGATCGTGTAGTGATTCGGCATGTAGTAGACATGATCATCCGGGACCCGCTTGGCCGCGCAGCGGAAGCCCCTGGCCACCTGGACCACCCAGGCTTCTTCCTTGTCCGCAATCTGGTAGGACCGGGAGGATGTATAGCCGTACTTTTCAACCAGCTCAGCCGCGATCTTCACGCCTTCCCTGGCATTGTGGGCCCGCTCGGCAATCAGCCGCCGCAGCGCATAGCCGACGTTGTAGTCCTTCCAGTTGTCATGCTCGGCCCCGGTTGCGTCCCGGCTCTCCCGGCAGGCATTGGTCGCGATGGCCACGCCGCATTCATTGATGAATGTATCGGCGAAGGAAATTCCGCCCGGGCATTTGACATCTGTCCAGAGGTAGCCCAGCGTCTCCTCCACCTGCGGAATGACAGCCAGGCCGTCTTCGAAGGTGACCATCTCGCCCGGTTCATGGTGCATATGCGGAACGATATGGGCCTGGGCAATGGCATGGTCATCGTCTTCATTGTGCCCCATGATCACCTTGCCGGTTGTTGAAGCGTTTTTGCCGATAATGATGGTGCTGCAGGATCCGCGCTGCAGATCCCTGTAATTATAGTAAACTGACATACACGTGCCTCCATTACTGATTTCATTATAGCACCCATGCTGTAAGCGCTTACGGAAAATGCACGCGGACAAAAAAACACTCTGCAGAAAGCAGAGTGCTGCGGTATTTACACTTCCTGACGGGCCCGGGTCAGCTCGATGGCTTCCTTGCCGGTCATGTGCTCAATGGTGATTTCAAAGCAGGCCAGACCTTTGAGTTCCCGCTCGATTTCCTTCTTTACCCCTTCGTCATTGTCCCAGTACTTCATGCCGAAGATGTATGCGGAAGAGCGCATCTCTTCAGGGTCCTCAATGATGCGGACCCGGCCGAAGACCATGACGCTGCGGAAATATGTTGTCAGTTCCTCGGCAATGACATCATCCTTGTCGATGACCGTGAAGGCCACCCTGTCATCCCGGACCATGCAGTCATACTTGTATCCGGATTTAGCCCCGTGGAAGATGATTTTGCCGTCACTGTAGACGTAGTTGACCGGAACGGCATAGGGATATCCGTCATCACCGTTCAGGCCCAGAATCCCCTGCTTTCCCCGCTTCAGGATTTCAATTGTCTCCGCATCAGACAGCTGCTGTCTTTTTCTTCTCATTGGTCTGAACATTGTGTGTCTTCTCCTTTCAGCACCATATCATAGAACTCATTTTCCTCCAGGGGCATGATGCCGTAGCGGCCCCCGTCATAATAGAACACTTTCTCTGCCGGCAGAACCGCCCGTAGCCGGGCAAACGGCAGATAGCCGTACGTCTGTCTCTGCTGCGGATCAACCAGCCGCACCTGCCAGTTTTCGATGTACGTAGCCGGAACACCGGTTTTCAGGTCATAAAAACGCAGCGGGATCATCGGTTTCTGCGGGAACAAGGTTGTTTCCCCGGCCCGCAGGTCATACACCCCGGTATGCACACCGGTTTCGTTGTTGCGCAGGATCTCCGGCTCAGCCACCCGGGCCTCCACACTCTGCAGGCGGTGCATCCAGTCCCGGAAGACATCGGGATCAGTCCCGGCCCAGAACTGTTCAGCTTCCTGCACCCCGGCGGTCAGCGAGTGCATCGCGCAGGACATGATAAGATTTCCTGTCTCCTCATTAATCACATTGCGCATGAGATGATGCAGGACCTTCAGGTTGAAGACTTCATAATCCTTCTGCAGACGGTCAAGGGAAGCCGCCCGGACTTCCGTGCCGCCGAGGAAGATGCGGCACATCCGCTGTGCGCACACCTGCCTGGTCATGGCGAAAACCGCGGCGATTTCCTCCCGGCTGGCCGGCAGGGCCAGATTAAGAAACACCGAGCGTGGTTTGTCCTGTTTGCGCCGCACCCGGATACCCCGGCCCAGATGTTCCGGCAGATAAGCGACAAAACCATGGCTGCTGGTCTCGTTGGGAATCAGCTGCTCATGATAAAGACGCCCGTGCCCCATGCCGGGCAGCAGGAACAGTTCATCCGGCAGAAAACGGGCCAGCGGCCTGATCTGGCGCAGTTCAACGTCGACGGCGGGGTTTGGCATCAGCTTTATCCTTTTTCATCAGAAAGAAGGCACAGGCAGCCATCGGGATCACGGAAATAACACCCCCGGCCCCCGGACCGAACAGGTAATGCTCCGGCGCATGGGCCAGGAAATAGAGACCGAACGAACCGGCGGCCATCATCGCCCCGTGGGCAATACCGGCCATCAGGATACTGCCGCTCTTCTCGTACAGCCAGGAAAGCAGCGTACCCGCGGCAATGCAGTAAACCGCCATCATGACAATCCCGGTTGCCGGCGCACCCGGATAGCCGTGCCCGTACTGGAAACCGGCCATGATGATCAGCGGCATATACCATACCGCCCACACAAGCCCGCCGTAAATCAGGCCCATGCGGCGGCCGTAAGCGCGCTGCAGCATCGGCGTGAGCCAGCCGCGCCAGCCCACTTCCGCGCCCATCGCGTAGAAAGCATTGGTTGCCGGCCCGAGGGTCAGCATCATGAACGCCTGCCGGTTCAGAAGGTCATAGACATCCTCCGCCTCTTCCCCGGCCTGCAGCACAAGTTCCTTCAGGGCCCCGAGGTTCGGGTCAAAGCGGCCCGGGAAGACCAGAAAATACAGCGCTGCCCCGGCCAGGGCGAATACGGCCGGCACCAGCCAGGCAACCAGCAGGTACATCCACTTGTCACGCATCTTCATGCCCCAGCCGATGCCGGAGGTTTCCGTGCCGATACGGCCGTTGAACATCAGGAAAACCGCGATCATCGGCGCGGTCAGGCTCAGCAGGTACATGCCCCGGAAGATCTGGCTGTGCAGCAGGTACATCCCGCCGAACTGCAGGCCCCAGCCGATGAAAAACGTCAGGCCCAGAAACCAGTAGAGATTGATGCGATCCTGTTCATTCATGTTCTTCTTCTGCCTCGATCTCACGCAGAAGCTTCATTTCCTCATCCGTAAACTGCCGGTTCACCAGCAGGTCCGGGCGCTTCTGCCTTGTCAGCCGCAGTGACTCCTTCAGCCGCCACAGCCGGATTTTCTCATGATGGCCGCTCAGCAGAATCTCCGGAACCTTCTCGCCTTTGTAATCTGCCGGCTGGGTATACTGCGGATACTCCAGCAGGCCGTTCTCAAACGATTCCTCGCTGGTGCTTTCCGCCTTGATGCTGCCCTTGAGCAGCCGGATGACAGAGTCGGAGATGACCATGGAAGCCAGTTCTCCGCCGGTAAGTATATAGTCCCCGATGGAAACGAGTTCGTCAACGTGATTGTTGATGCGGGCGTCAATGCCCTCATAGTGACCGCACAGCAGGACCAGGTGATCCAGCCGGGCAAAGCGGTGCGCGGTCTGCTGGGTATACGGGGTGCCGGCCGCCGACATCATGACTTTCCAACTGCCTTCCGTGCAGACATCATCCAGACAGTCCAGCACCGGCTGGCATTTCAGCACCATCCCGGCCCCGCCCCCGAACGGGGAATCATCCACGTGCCGGTAGGAACCCGGGGCATAGTCCCGGATATCCACGATTTCCACTTCCGCCAGGCCGCGCTGGATCGAGCGGGCCACGATGGAAGTCTTCAGAAAGTCCCCGTACATTTCCGGAAACAGGGTCAGAATCGTGATTTTCATAACAGCCCCTCAATGACGTGCACCACGATGACTTCCGCCTCGATGTCGACGTCCACGATGAAAGCCGGCACATACGGAACCAGGAAGGTCGTGCCGTCTTCGCGCTCCACCCGCAGGTTGTCCTGGGCCCCGTTGGTCGGTTCCACATCGATGACCTCACCCAGTACATTCCCCTCTTCGTCCTGCACTTCCAGGCCGATGAGGTCAGCCATATAGAACTGTCCCTCCGGCAGCGGCGGCCGGTCACTGTCCTCAATCTGCACCTCAAAGCCCTTGTACGCTTCAATCTGATTGATATCCTGCAGGCCGGCAAAGCTGACCAGCGGATAACCCTTGTGGCGGCGGTAGGTTGCCACATTCACCGGCAGGACTTCCTGGCCGTCGGACAGATACAGCTGCTGGCCCTTCACGTACCGCTGGTCATCGTAACTGGACCAACTTTCGATTTTGACTTCGCCTTTCAGGCCATGGGTATTGATGATTTTTCCGATTGCGATTCTTGTCATATGCTCACTCCTGAAAAAGGGATGCCGTGCATCCCTCAGATCTGTTCAAACTTGATCGTTACTTTCTTGTCGTCTGTATGCGACGCCACGGACATGACCTGCCGGAGCGCCGACGCCATGGTTCCCTTGCGGCCGATCAGACGGGCAATGTCATCATTGGCTGCCGTCACCCGCAGAACCACCTCGCGGCTGTTCTCACCGGACAGGACTTCCACTGTCAGCTTATCGGGATCCTCAACCATCGGTCTGACCAGATTCAGCAGCACTTCATCCAGCTGTGCCATGATGAATTACTTCTTCTTTCCGGCTGCCTTTTCGTCGTGATACTGCTTCATAATGCCCTGGCCGGACAGAATGTTGCGTACAGTATCAGACGGCTGGGCACCATTTCTGAGCCAGTTCAGTGCCTTTTCCGCATCAACGAACACTTCTTCCGGATCAGCAGTCGGATTGATATATCCGACGGTATCGATCACCCGGCCGTCTCTCGGGAAACGGGAATCAGCCGCAACGATACGGTATCTCGGCGCCTTCTTGGAGCCCATTCTTGTCAGTCTCAGTTTAACTGCCATTGTTATATCCTCCTGTTCAACACGACATATTCTAACAGATAATAAAGGCCTGTCAAGTATTTTTCCTTGACAGGCACTAGATTATTCGAGATCGTCCGGTCCGCCCGGCATAAATATCATTGTATATTCATCTGAACGCAGGATCAGCAGTGTATCAGTACCGGTGCGCTGCCACAGTTCCCCGGTAATGGTGACTTCTTCTTCCGTCCAGGTAAGGTCATATGTGATTTCCCCGAATACGGCCGCCCCGCTGCCGTCCGCTTCCAGAACCAGGACGACATGTTCCAGTTCATCCCGGGAATACGTCCCCTCCGGCGTGATCTCGCGGAAGAGCACGTAATACTGCGTTTCCGCATCCGCCGGGGCAGCAGGCGCTTCTTCGCCGCGGTATGCAAATACCATGGACATCGATTCATCCCACACCGTCAGGAGGCCGTCCTCCAGGCTGTACGCCAGCGGCATGTCCGCAATCATGATGAGATTGCCGTCATAAGCCAGTTCCTGCGTCTCACCGCCAAGCTGCAGCCAGCCGCCGCAGGTTTCATCCAGGTACAGCCAGGCTGTTTCCCCGTCCGTTACGGTTTCACCGTCCTGCACATACGCTGTCAGCTCATAGTATCCGCTGAGATCCGGGATATCCGGCGGTCCGGGCTGCTGCGATGGCTCCGGGGCAGCAGCTGCCGAAGGCACAGGTGCCGAGCCGCGGGCAAAGGTCATCCGGGTATCTTCACGGTGCAGCACCAGATGCCGTCCGTTCAGTTCGTAAGGGATCTCCTCCCCGTCCAGACGGATGAGGCCGTCAGCCCATTGCAGGCTGCTCGCCTCACCGTTGAGCGTATAGGTGCCCTCCCCGCTTTTGCGCAGCACCAGCTCTGAGACAATTCCCTGGGCAGCCAGGTCTTCCTCGGCATAGGCCGTATCACCGGAAACCATTTCCACCAGATGCCATTTGCCGATTTCCGCCTGCGGTTTCTTTTCGGCACAGCCGCACAGCGCCGCAAGACCCGCCGCCAGCAGTATCTTCAGCCATTGTTTCATCGTGTCATTCCTCCTCAGCCCAGGGTCACGGTAAATGTCCGGTTGCCCTTTTTTGTATGGGAAGTCAGGTGAACCGGACCGATTTCCCGCAGGTTGTGCACATGAATCCCGCCGCAGGGGATTACCCAGTCCAGGCACTTCCAATACCTGTAACGGGCATCGTTTTCATCTGCCCAGGTCATCACTTCGATATCCTGTGCCAGCAGCGCATTCAGTTCTTTTTCCAGCTCTTCCGTATCCGCATCCGTCACCATGGCGTTCTTGTATTTATTGATTGCGAAGTCCGCCTCGATGGTTGAGGTCAGCGGGTTATCCAGTTCATGGCCAAGCTGTTTCTGCAGCAGGCAATGCATCAGATGCAGGCAGGTATGCAGCTTCATCTGGGTATAG
>JAFRHT010000005.1 GCA_017433125.1 Solobacterium sp. | reverse complement strand
ATACGCTCATATCCATTGTATGAAAGGAGGCTTATTTTTACTGTCCTTGAGACACCCTACGTTTATTTACAGCGAAATTTCTCAAACCCTACGTTCATTTACAGGTAGGGGGTCCACCCTACGTTTATTTACATTGCCTTTCTTATTCGATCAAATAAAAAGGGCACCATGCGGTGCCCTGATCATCTTTATCTGTGCCTGCGGTTATTCCTGCTTGCAAGCAGAGCATTGACATTCTGCCGGCTGACCATGCCTACGACTACAAATACGAGGAGCATCAGTGAGATGGCAAATATGAATGGCAGCCGATTGGCTTTCTGGCCGGGAGCGGTGCCGTACGCAAGGATGAAAGAACCGGATTTTTCCGTGACCGGAACCAGGACATTATGGATGGTCTCCTGACATTCGATAACGCC
The DNA here is from genome assembly GCA_017433125.1 of Solobacterium sp. Classification (GTDB taxonomy): domain Bacteria; phylum Bacillota_I; class Bacilli_A; order Erysipelotrichales; family Erysipelotrichaceae; genus Bulleidia. The sequence continues at coordinate 3,488 of JAFRHT010000005.1, read as the reverse complement.
GTCCTGGCCGGTGAACTGGGCCAGGAATGACTGTGTATAGAACGAGTTTCCGATAATCCCCCGGTGCTTCTTTGTCAGCAGGCTTTCCGGTACTGCCAGCCAGATGAAGTCCTTATAGTCCGGAATATCTTCCTTTAATTCATAGGTGTAAACCGTGGTTTCTTCATTGTATTCAATGCTGGCATCAGCGAGCAGCGTGATCCGGTCGTCGCCGTGTTCCGAAGCGTACCGGTCAGGTATTGCCCCGTTCATGGTTTCGCGGATATAAGCAATGACAATGTCGGCAATCGGCACACCGTCTGCCGCGCTGACTACCTCGACCCCGCCGGTCGCCGTCAGGGCCGGGGAGGCTTCCAGCAGATACTGATCTGTGACAGCGGTATAGTTCTGGACCCAGCCGATATCACTTTTCTTGCCCAGAATTACAGAAAGAATACGGGCTGTTTCCTCATCGTAACGCTTTCCTTCCTCCATACCCGGCTGGCTTGGCTGGATGATATAGCGCAGATTTGCCGGGGTGACAAACCGGGCATCCGCCGCCGGGACATTCAGCGTGGATTCATCGATGGCCTTCAGCCACCGCCCGCCGGCAGACTTGACTTCGATCATGACGGCATCCTCACGGAATGCTGCCCGGATGTCCGCCTCCGTCAGGGTTCCGGCCGGGATTGAGCCGGCAAACACCTTTTCACTGACGAGGGAAAAATCGGCTTTTTTATACTGGTCATTGTTTGCGGAATACCACAGCAGGGCATCGGCTGTCAGATCTGCCAGGTTGGAGCCCAGGCACGTCGCTTCGCCGGTTACAAGCGGGAAGGAACTTTCAGCAATTGCTTCATCCTCAGCGGAAACAAGCGTAAACATCGATCCGGCAGCCAAACACAGAGTCAGCAGCACCAGCCCGGATTTTTTAATCTTATACATAGCAGGTCACCTCAAACATACGTGAATCATTATATCAGAATTATTATGACACTTGCCATAATTGTCAATTGCTGACATCCGCATCCGCAAAGCCTTCGTTTCCGCTGTTGGACGAACGGACAGTCAATATTCGCAAATTATCCCGGAATGTGTATAATAATACTTGTTTCAATCGGTTTCCGGTGAAAAGGGAGAGTTTGTTTCATGCTTAGAAAATACATTGATTCAATCATCGTTGTACGCTACATGGCAATGGTGTTTACGATGGCAGCTGTCACGCTGGCAGTTGCCCTGACATATAATTTGACAAAGATCGGCGTGCTGTATTATCTGACAATCGTCGCCGCCATTGTGGAATTTGTGATGATCATGCTGTTTGCCATAGAGAGAGCCAGATCTGCCCGGCAGCTGATGCCGGTCAAGCATAAGGAAGAATTCAACCATGCGGTTCTGCTTGGCGACTGCATGCTGATTGACAAGCGAATGCTTGCATACAAAAACGGGAGAGTGATTGAATCGGACTACTCCAATGTCAGGGAAGCGGCCCTGGTCGGCAGTCCCGATAAATATAAAGTCCGTCTGACCATCGGCAGGGACACGTTTGATGCCGTGGTTGGCAAACAGCACAACGCCGAACTGCTGGCCGGCTTCCTGAAAGCAAAGAATCCGGATATTGTTTTCCATGACCTGGTTCCGAAAGGAAAGGGGATCTTCAAGGTAATCCAGCCGCTTTCGCAGGAACGGCCTTCTGTTTAAAGAATCTGCAGAAAAGAAGATATCATCTGTTCAGTACCTGGATATCTTCTTTTTTGTTTTCTGAAAGAAACAGGACTGATAATCAAGGGTACATAAAAATTGAAAGCGCTTTCTGCCGGGCTGTGTTTTTTGTGATATATTGGATATATAAGAAATATGATAGTTCTTTCAGGGGATAAAGAAATATCATGTGGACGATGTATGCTGGTGTGCTTTTGAAATAGGAGGATCATATGTCTGAAGAAAAGCAGCTAAACCAAGTATTAGGTTTCTGGGATCTGATGGCGCAGGCCATCGGCCAGATCATCGGTGCGGGCATCATGTCGCTTACCGGCGCCGCCATTGCGATGACCGGTAAGTCGGTTCCGATCGCATTCATTCTTTCTACATTCTTTGTCATGGGCCAGATGGTTCCGTATATCTTTATCGGTTCAACCGTAAAGATTTCCGGTGGTCCGTATGGCATGATCCAGGTTCTGCTCAGCCCGAAGCTTGGCGGTTTCTATGCCATTGTTTATACAATGTCGAGAATCTCCATCGCTTCGTACTGCTTATCCGCATCTGAGTACCTTCTGGGCCTGTTCGGCATGGGCATGGAACTGCGTGTTGCCGTTGCCATTGTCGTCCTGGTTCTGTTCTATGTTCTGAACATGATGGGTGCTGACATCTTCGCACTGGTACAGAATTTCATCGTTGGTGCCCTGGTTATTGCGCTGCTCGTCTTCACAATCTTCGGTCTGCCGAAGGTTGACTGGGCAAACCTGACTGCTCCGGGCCAGTGGATGACAGCCGGCTTCAACGGTCTGATCAGTGCGACCGTGCTGGTGAAGTTCGCGACCGGCGGTGCGCAGATTGTTGTCAACATGGTTGATGAAGCGAAGAATCCGACAAGGGATATCCCGATTGTTATTCTGACATCCACGCTTGCCGTTGCGGTTCTGTACGCCCTGATGTCCGTTGTTGCTGCAGGCGTTCTGCCGCTCGAGCAGACAGCCGGCCAGTCGCTGATCAATACTGCCCGGACAATCATGCCGTACCCGCTGTTTGTGGCATTCGTCATTTTCGGTGCTGAAGGCGCTCTGCTTTCCACATTGAACTCCTCACTGGTTGCTTCCACCAAGCCGATTCTGCGGGCTACCTGGGACGGCTGGTTCCCGGCTGCCTGGGGCAAGCTGAACAAAAAGAGGGTTCCGTTCATTTATCTGACAGTCCTGTTCCTGATCGGTGCGGCCACAATTCTGACCGGCATGAATATCTCCATGATCACCCAGCTGGTTCAGATTATCGGCTCCTTCAACAACATTCTGCTCTGCTACTGCCTGATCAATCTGAAGAAGGTCTTCCCGGAAGCTTGGGCTGCATCCAAGTTCCATATTTCCGACGGCCTGCTGATGGCGCTGTTCATCTACGGTGAAGTCACTGTCATCTATGCACTGTGGGTTCAGCTGCAGGGCAAGGCAATGTGGGTCTATGTCGGCAACGTTGTCATGGTTGTTGTCGCTCTCGGCTACTCTCTGTGGCGTTACGGCAAGGGCGGCATTGCCAAGACCCCGTACCGGACAATTCTCGGCGAAACAAACGACGCCTGAAATCATTAACCGATATCCCCGGAAAAGAGGCTGGTGCCGGCATAGAACAATTATGCGGCTGGAAACAGCCTCTTTTTATTGGTATTGTAAATGAACGTAGGGCAGGGAAAGAAAACCTGTAAATGAGCGTAGGGTGATCCCTGTAAATAAACGTAGGGTTTACAGCCAAATAGAGGCCGGAAAGCGGAAACGCAACCGGCCTTTTCGATTGTCATTTCT
>JAFRHT010000029.1 GCA_017433125.1 Solobacterium sp. | reverse complement strand
TTCGGCACAGCCGCACAGCGCCGCAAGACCCGCCGCCAGCAGTATCTTCAGCCATTGTTTCATCTTGTCATCCCTCCTCAGCCCAGGGTCACGGTAAATGTCCGGTTGCCCTTTTTTGTATGGGAAGCCAGGTGAACCGAACCGATTTCCCGCAGGTTGTGCACATGAATACCGCCGCAGGGGATTACCCAGTCCAGGCACTTCCAATACCGGTAACGGGCATCGTTTTCATCCGCCCAGGTCATCACTTCGATATCCTGTGCCAGCAGCGCATTCAGTTCTTTTTCCAGCTCTTCCGTATCCGCATCCGTCACCATGGCGTTCTTGTATTTATTGATTGCAAAGTCCGCCTCGATGGTTGAGGTCAGCGGGTTATCCAGTTCATGGCCAAGCTGTTTCTGCAGCAGGCAATGCATCAGATGCAGGCAGGTATGCAGCTTCATCTGGGTATAGCGGAAGTCCCAGTCCAGTTCGCAGTGCACCGGCATGCCGGCGCATGCATCAGGATCAGGAATATCCGTGACCAGGACCGGATCGCCGTTCTCATCATGGACAGATTTCAGCACCCGGTATTCCCGGCCGGCAATTGTCAAAGTGCCGCGGTCACTCTTCTGGCCGCCGCCCTGCGCGTAGTAAATCGTGTCCGCCAGCACCAGGCACGGCTGCCCGTCCAGAACCTTTACACCGCGGACAATCGTATCGCAGCTGCGGCAGTAATTGTCATCATGGTAATTCATGGCTGTTTCCTTTCATCTCCAATGCCGGTTTCTTTTCTGTCTTCCTGACGGCGGCATTCAATATACATTAACGGCAGGGCACCCTTCAGCACCTGGTGGCCGATCTCCTGAAACCCGCAGGACTGCAGAAACTGCCTGTAGCCGGTTTCATCCCACCGGCGCGCAAAGCGCATGCCGCTCAGCGCAGCCAGCCGCAGCAGGTTACTGTCCCCGGCATCGGTGTGAAGACAGTTCGGGGCAATCAGTATCCCCTGCGGTTTCAGCACCCGGCGGATTTCCCGCATGACCTGCCGCGCGTCCGGAACAATGTCCAGGGCATTGGCAATGATCACCACGTCAAATGCTGCATCGCCGAACGGCAGGTCCATGGCATCCCCGTACCGGAAGACCAGGTTTTTCGGCCCGCCTTTGGCCCGCGCCCTTGCCAGCATGCCTTCCGAAATATCAACTGCCACCATGTGCCGGGCATACACAGCCGTGCTGCGGGCCAGTTCACCGGTACCGGCCGCGATTTCCAGGACATCCCGGTCCCGGATCACCGTGCAGATACGGCGGTATATGGCAGCGTCGGCCGAACGGTTCCGGTGCTTAAAAAGATCGTAGAACGGTGCATAGAAATCCCAGATGCGTGAACCTGCCATTGTTTTCCTTTCTGACTGTCATCATTACTATATCAAATCCCGGGTATCCGGGCATAAGAAAACCCTGCCCGGCAGGCGGACAGGGCTGTGCGAAGTTATTTCAGGCTATCCTTGGCTTCATTCTGGGCCTGGCGGGCCTGTTCAGCCACCTCCAGTTCAGCCGCTTCCTTCTGCTGGCGCCTGAATTCCCTTGCCTTGCGTTCCTGTTCTTCCCGTATCCGGGCATCTTCCGGCGTCAGATATGTAAAGAACGGGATGAAGTTGACAATGACCACCAGGATTGCCAGGATAACGGAAGCCTTGGAGCGGATGGTCACATCCTGGATCAGCGCAGTCCAGTTATTGCCGGAAGCCAGGTTCTGAATGCGGTAATACCCCGTGATCAGGAACCCGACAAGGCAGATATAACTCAGAATGGTAAGCAGGCTGGTGCGCTTCCCCTTTTTGGAAAGCGGGATGGCAAGCGCCGCCAGGAGGACAGAAACCAGCATCAATGCGTAGCCGATCAGATTCAGTTTATCCTTAAAGTCTGTCATGGTATTTTGTTTCCCCTTTTATTAAAATTTATACTTTTTGCGCCTATTATTCAAGCGGACCTGGTTTGCCTGGGCTTCTGCCCGGTTCATCATCTTCTGCAGATTTTCTTCGTTCAGGTTGCCGCTGCGCTGCATGCTGCTGAAGGCATCCATGGCTTTCTTGGTCTTTTCAAACTGGGTGATCAGCCGGTTGACATCGGTGACCGTTGTGCCGGAACCCGCCGCAATGCGCCGCTTCATCGTCCCGCGCAGTTTTTCCGGGCTGCGCCGTTCAGCCGGCGTCATGGACTGGATGATCGCCTTCGTCTTCTTCATATTGTTGTTGGCCTGGTTTTCATCAATCAGATCGGCATACTGGGAATAACCCGGCAGCATCTTCAGGATGCCGCCCAGCGGTCCCATCTTCTGCATCTGCTCCAGCTGGCCCAGCATATCCTCCAGGGTGAACTCCCCGTCCATGAGGCGCTGGGCAGCCTTTTCGGCTTCCTCCATGTCGATTGTTTCCTGGACTTTTTCCACCAGGGTAACGACATCACCCATGCCGAGGATCCGGTCAGCCATACGGTCCGGATAGAAGATATCCATATCCTCGATCTTTTCGCCTTCACCGACAAACTTGACCGGGACATTGGTGATCCTGCGGACCGACAGCACACCGCCGCCGCGGGAATCACCGTCAAACTTGGTGACGACAAGTCCCGTCAGGGGCAGCTGGTCGGCAAAGGCCTGGGCTACGTGGATGATATCCTGGCCGGTCATTGCGTCAACGGTCAGCAGAATTTCATCACAGTGCACGAGCTCGTTGATATCGGCGAGTTCCTGCATCAGTTCGTCATCGACGTGCAGACGGCCGGCCGTATCAATAAATACGGTATCATAGCCCTTTTCAGCCGCATACTCCATGCCCAGCCGGACCGTTTCAAAGGCATCGGTTCCGGTCCCTTTCGTGAAGACTTCCACCCCGATTTCCTTACCCAGGGTCTGGAGCTGTTCAATTGCCGCCGGCCGGATAACGTCCGCCGCGATCAGCATCACCCTGCGGTTCAGCTTCTGTTTGCAGATGCGGGCAATCTTGGCCACGCTGGTGGTTTTGCCGGTACCCTGCAGACCGACCAGCATGATTGCCGTAATGCCTTCTTCCCTGAAGTTCAGGCCGGCCTGTTCGGTGCCAAGCAGTTCAATGATTTCGTCATGAACAATCTTGACGAGCATCTGGCCCGGTTCCACCCCGTTGAGGACATCCTCACCGCGGGCCCGCTGCCGGATATCTTCCAGGAATTCCTTGACAATCTTGTAGTTGACATCAGCTTCAAGGAGCGCAATCCGCACTTCCTTGAGCATATCCTCCATGTTCTTATCGGTCAGGCGGCCCTTGCCGGATACGTCACGCAGTGTCTTGCTCAGACGTTCGCTTAATGAATCAAATGCCATATGTTATCTCCATTCCTCGGGAATATCCATCGTAAAGATCTGGCGGCAGACAGCAATCTGCCGGGATTCTTCATGCCATTCGATGCAGGTCTGCAGACTGAGCATGCGCTCACCGTCCGCGATTTCCACACCGGTATCATAGAGCTGTACGCCCTCGATGGCGGCGGTATATTCCGCAAAATAATCACTGTCGTAGTCGGTCAGGTTGAACTGCAGGTCATCCCGGGCCACCTCCCCGTATTCGGTTTGGACCAGCGGGCAGTCATAGACGTAGGCCAGCTCATAGCCGTAAAGATGATCTTCCGTCATCAGCACCACCATCCGGTTGTCCGGATAGACACCTTCGTCCCGCAGCCGGGCCAGCGGCGTGAACATTAGCGTACGGTCATTCGGGCTGCGCCGTTCATAGACATAGTGACCGTAGATGATGATATTCTCGTCGGTCTCGGGGTTGTTGCGGTAATCCATGAACGCCGAACCGTATGAACGGTACGACATGTCTTCCCAGTTGACGGTCAGATACTTGCTGTTATCAGAACTCTGCACCACCGGCTGCTCAACCAGTCCGGAGGTGAAATACAGATAAGCCTTCACTTCTTTGTTGATATTATGATCCTGCCGGAACAGGCGGTATTTTTCTTCGGCCGCATCGATATCCAGCCAGTCTGGTACGGGGTCCGGAACAGCCGTTTCCGCTGCGGTTTCTGCCGGGGTTTCCACCGGTTCGTCTGTCACTGCCGCAGGCGGGCTTTTCGCCGGCCGCAGGCGCCAGGCCAGCAGGCCGAACAGGCAGAACAGAACGGCCGCCGCTGCCGTCAGCACAAGCTTCGCGCCTTTTTTCATCCGTCTTCTTTTTCTGTTTGTCATAACATGAGTATTTTAGCAGATTATCCGTTCCGGTTACAGAAGCGCACGCAAAAATATGATATAACGGAAGCAGAGAGGAACTTATTATGCCGGATAACATTGAAAACATGTCTGACCATGAGCTGTTGATGGAACTGGTCAAAGAACAGCAGCGCCGGGACAAACGTGAAAAAACCAGACTGTACATCAGTCTGGCTGTTCTCCTTATCATTGTAGTGATCCTGGCGGTCTATATACCGAAATTCATCGCCCTGCAGCGGGAGCTCAATGACACCCTGCAGCAGATCAACGCCATTGCCGAACAGGTGGAAAATACCCTGGACGGCATTGACCTTGAAGGCCTGAAGAATATCATGGAAAGCCTTCAGAAAGCTATCCAGAAGCTTTCTCCGTTCATCCACTGATCAAAAACTGACCACGTGCACATCATTGCCGTGATCCTGCAGCAGTGTCAGCAGGTCCGCGAACTGCAGCCAGACCGTGGCGGTGTTTTCATTGGGATGAACGCCGATGATGCCCCCGGCAAGGTCCTCATCCAGATACACATGGACCATGGCCTGTTCATCATTCAGAATACCAAGAGGTGTAACCGCACCTCTTTTCAGTTTCAGGATACGCTCCAGATCTTCCTCGGACGCAAAGCCGAGCCTTCTGGTGTTATAGGTCTCCTGGAACTGTTTGAGATCAAAGCGCTTGTCCTCCCGGATCACGATCAGATAGTACTCCTTCTTCCGGGCATCGCGCACGAACAGATTCTTCGCCACCTTTTCCGGCCAGGGCAGCCCGAGTTCCAGCATCTCCTCAATGGTATAGATCGGGGCATGCTCGGTAGCCTCAAAAGCAATTCCCTGCTCTTTCAGATAGGCATAGATTTCCTGTTTGTTCATACGGATTTCCTTCTAGACCAGCATGGCCAGCTGTTCCTTGTCCAGCCGGACGGATATATGCGAAGAACGGCAGTGAATTTCCCCATCGGTGTGAACCCAGAGCGGCCGGTCAGCCCGCATCTCAATGGTACGGCTGCGCCCGGACATAACCCGGTCTGTCTGTTCCAGATGACGTCCGTCATAGCTGGACGGGAACAGCCGGAAGAAATCCGCCGTGCTCAGGTCATGCACCATGCAGTAATCCAGCAGTCCGTCGTTGTCGACGGCATGCGGGCAGAACATGAAACCGCCGCCCTCGTAACGGTGGTTCATCGCCACCGCAAACATGCACCGGTGCTGCTGCACGGTCCGGTCATCTGTTTTCATATCCAGATAGAAACTCTCGTTGCGGAAGATCAGCCGCATGGCCACGGCAATATAGGACAGCTTGCCGGCCCGGATTTTATTCAGGATCTTCTTCGTCTGCGAATACAATACACCCTCACAGATCTCGGCATCAAAGCCCAGACCCGCGCTGATGACAAACCGTCTTGTCAGCGCTTCTGTCCGGAACGACGGATCCTGTTTCAGGGTCAGCGGATCGATCCGGTCACAGGTATCATGCATGGTAACCTCACCGACATCGATGGTCCGGACGATACTGCCGCCGAGAATCCGCTTCATGGTCAGCACCGGGTCATGCGGCACGGCCAGATCCCGGGCCAGGTCATTGCCGGACCCGCACGGCACAAAACCGAACCGGATACCGCGGAACCGGGCCAGTCCGTTGACGGCTTCATTGACACTGCCGTCCCCGCCGATCACCACGATATCCGTATCTTCCCCGCCGGCACTCAGCTGTCGGGCCAGGGTTTCAATGGAGAGATCCGGCCGGGAAAAATGAACTGTATACGGCCTGTCCTGGGCAGCCAGAACCGGCTCGATTTTCTTCCAGATCTGGCCGGCGTGCCCGGAAGCACCGGCCGGATTGACAATAATATGCAGCATACCGTGAACTCCTTGTAAACAACCACAATTATAACAGAAGACCGCCGCAGCGGTCTTCCGGTTCAGATCTGTTCCATGGTTCTGTACAACAGGGTATAGAGGGTAGAGGCTTCTTCCGGGGTAATCTTGATGCAGGCACCGACCTGCAGCGGAATGGCAGCAGCCTTTTCCTTCAGCTTCCGGCCTTCTTCTGTCAGCCAGATGCGGACCACCCGCTCATCATCCCTGCACCGGCGCCGTTCCACCAGATGCTTTTCCTCCATTTTTTTCAGCATCGGGGTCAGCGTTCCGCTGTCCAGATACAGACGGCCGCAAAGATCACCTACGCTCCGGCCGTCTTCAGCCCACAGCAGCAGGAAAACAAGATATTGTGTATAGGTAATGCCCAGCGGCTTCAGATACGGCGTATACTGGCCGACTACCATGCGGGCACATGCATACAGGGGGAAGCACAGCTGGTTCTCCAGGCGGAGCGCTTCATCCGGGTTATAATACTCCGGCAGTTTCTTTTCTTCCATCCGGCACCATCCTTTCTGTGCAATTATACTGCATCCGTTTGAATTTGAAAAAACTTATTACAGAAGAGATGCCACGCAGCGGGCTACTTCCGCCATGTCAGCCGTCGGTTCAAAGCGGGCGACAACATTGCCCTGTCGGTCAACCACAAACTTGGTGAAGTTCCACTTGATTTCCGGGTTGTTCTTGTAGTTCTTGTCGATCTTCGCCAGCATCGCCCCCATGGCCATGGCCTTCATGCCCTTGCCAAAGCCTTCAAAGCCCTTCTGGCTCTTCAGGTAACCGTACAGCGGCAGCGCGTTTTCGCCGTTGACTTCACTCTTTTTCATCTGCGGGAACTGCGTGTTGTAGTGCAGGGTGCAGAACTCATGAATTTCTTCATCGGTGCCCGGGGTCTGGCCCATGAACTGGTTGCACGGGATGTCAATGATCTCAAGCCCCTTCTCATGGTAATCTTCGTACATCTTTTCGATATCTTCGTACTGCGGAGTAAAACCGCAGCCGGTAGCTGTGTTGACAATGAGCAGAACTTTGCCTACGTAATTCTTCAGGGAAATTTCCTCTCCGGCTGTATTGGTGACGCTGTAATCATAGATGCTCATGGATGATTTCCTCCTTATATTTCTTACAATTATATTTTATCAAATTAATTTTCCGTGTCAACAGAAAAGATCCCCGCAGGGATCTTCTCGTTGTCAGCTTATGCCACCGCGTTGACCATGGCCAGGACCGCGGTCTTTATCGCTTCATTGACCGCCAGGGCTTTCTGCCGGCTGGCCTGCCGGGTGTAGAAATAGAACTTGATCTTCGGTTCGGTACCGGACGGCCGGATGGCGAACCAGCTGTCATTGTCCAGCCAGAAGCGCAGGACGTTGGAAGCCGGAATATCCTCGTAACCATTGATGTAGTCCACAACCTTGACAACTCTGGCCCCGGCCACTTCCTTCGGCAGATTCTCTCGGACATGTTTCATCATTCGTCTGATCCGCTCGGCGCCGGCGATGCCTTCCAGAATGATATTCGGTTCATCCTCGGCAAAGAAGCCGTATTTCTCATAGAGTTCCTGCAGCACGTGCCAGAGGGTCTTCCCCTGCCGGCGGTAGTAGGCAGCCGCTTCCGCCACCAGCATGCCGGCGGAAATGCCGTCCTTGTCCCGGATTTCCGGGCAGGCCGCATAGCCGACAGACTCCTCATAGCCGAACATGTACTGGTAGCCCATCTTCTCCAGTTCCGGAATCCGGCCGCAGATATTCTTGAAACCGGTCAGCGACTCGAACATCCTGACCCCATACGCTTCAGCAATGATCGTGCTCATTGTACTGGTAACGATGGATTTGACCATGGCCCCGTTGGCCGGCAGGGTCCCGGCATCCCGGTGTCCTTCAAGGATGTAATTCACCAGCAGATATCCGGTCTGATTGCCGTTGAGCGGTACATAGTTCCCCTCATCATCCCGCAGTTCAATCGCGAAGCGGTCCGCGTCCGGATCGGTTGCCATCAGCAGTTCAGCCCCGGTGCGCCGGCCCAGTTCCTCACTCAGCCGGAACGCGGCAGGTGCTTCCGGATTGGGGTAGCCGACGGTGGTGAAGTCCGGGTCAGGATTCTTCTGTTCTTCCACGATATGCCAGCTGCGGAAACCGCGGTCCTTCATCATCTCGGTGAACGGCACAGCCCCGGCCCCGTTGAGCGGTGTATAGACCAGCGGGATGTCCAGGTCCAGTTCATTCCAGTCATGAATGGCCATGCTTTCAACCAGATCCAGATAGGCCCGGTCATATTCCGGCCCGAGCACGATGATCTTCCCGCTCTTCACGCCTTCATCAAACGGCATGCACTGCACGTCCGTGAACGGGTCGACCGCCTGAATCTGGCGGTACATGCCGTCAGCGATTTCACTGCTGACCTGGCAGCCGTCACTCCAGTAGGCCTTGTACCCGTTGTAATCCTTAGGATTGTGGGATGCGGTGATGTTGATGCCGGAAGTGGTGCCGAGCTTACGGATCATAAAGGCCAGCTCAGGCGTGGGCCTGAGATCCGGGAAGACATATGCCTGGATGCCGTTGGCCGCGAAGATGCCGGCCGCCAGCTGGGAGAATTCCTTCGAGAAGTGCCGCGGGTCATGGGCAATGACCACACCCCTGTCCATGGCAGAGCGGCCATGAGAGATGATGTAGCGGGCGATGCCCTGGGTTGCCTTGCCGACGGTATAGACGTTCATGCGGTTCGTGCCGGCCCCGATCTTGCCGCGCAGCCCGGCCGTGCCGAATGACAGTTCCTGATAAAAGCGCTCCTCTATCTCTCCGGGATTATCCTTTATATCTTCGAGTTCCGCGAACAGCGGATCCTGCGGAGACAGTTTCTGCCGCCACAGATTGAATCTTGACATTGCGTCCATGAATGATATCCTCCATAGTTCCTGTATTCTGTTTTCAGTATACCTTTTTTTCGCTGAATGAAAAACCGGCGTCTGTTATGATATCGTTATGAAACGTTGTCTCTGTATGATTGCGGCCTTCCTGCTTTGTGCCTGTTCAGCCCCCGCTGCCGGGGCTGTTGAACATGCGCCGGTCAGCGCGGTTATTGTTTCGGATCTCCATTATACGGCCGGTAAGGCCTCCGGACAGATCATCCCGGCCATGGCCTGTATAGATGAACTGACCCGGGCCATGATCCATGAAGTCATTGCCCTGAAACCGGATATGCTGATCCTGACCGGTGACAACACCAACAGCGGCGCTCCTGCAGATGCTGAGCAGCTCTGCGCTTATCTGCAGGAAGCGGCTGACGCCGGCATCCGGGTAATGGTGCTGCCCGGCAATCATGATTATGATCACGCGGACCGCGGCACCCTGCAGGAACTGTATGGGGCTTTCATGCAGGGTGACACCGCTGACCCCTATTCATTAAGCTATGAAGTGCGGCTGGGCGGTTATGCCCTGCTGGCCATGGATGACTACACGGACACATCTCCTTCCTTTGGAACATTTTCCGGAGGTACCATGGGCTGGCTGCAGCAGCGCCTCAAAGCGGCTTCTGATGACGGCCTGCAGGTGATTTTCCTTTCGCATCACAATGTCATCCCCGGGCCCGACGGTACACCCGGCAGTATTGCCAACCCGGAGCTGTCTGCCCTTCTGCAGCGCTATCCGGTGGCGCTCTGCCTGAGCGGGCATCAGCACAGCCAGGTCATACTGCAGCACCGGCAGCTGTATGAAATCATCAGCGGGATGCCGGCCATGGCCCCGCACCTGTATGGCCGCCTGCTTCTGACCGATCACCATATCACCTACGATGCCGTCCCGCTGGACCTGTCTGTGTACGGTTCTGCAGAACTGGCAGACACCCTAAAGGAAATGGATAACCAGGCATCCAATCAGCTGCAGGAAGCCCTCGGGGTCATGCTGGAAGAACAGCAGGTCAGCCGGAAAGAACAGGAAATCTTCCTGTCCCTTCTGATGGATTACTTTGCCTGGTATGAAACCGGTCAGATTGCCGAACACGCCGATGCCTTCCGGTCTCCGGAATGGAAGAAGCTCCTGACCGTTCTGGACCAGACCAATTACGGCCCGTGGATCCGCGCGGTGATCAGCCGGCCGCCTTTGCCTTCCCGGCATCTGGAACTGGACCGATAGTCATCCTGCCGCCGCAATCCGTTCACTGATGAACGAGACCTTTTCGGCAATCACTTCACAGTTGTAGTATGTCCGGTCATTCTTCTCAAACACGGTTGCCTGCAGTCGCCCTTTGATGCCCACCAGACTGCCCGGATGGCAGAGGCTTGCACATTCCTCGGCAATACCCTTCCACATCTACACTGGAATTATGAGAAACGACATTAACCTCGTCACTAGATTGACTAATACTATTTTTCCTACGTCTATCAATTTTTGATATCTTGCCTTCTTTTTTATCGGACCAACCGGTTCGATACACAAATTTTATTGAATATGGATTAACAACCCCCTCCTCATTTATTTCTCCAATAATTACTTTTTTTACGAGTTTATCAAATATCTCCTGATCAAATTTTTCCATGATTTGATCTGTTTGTATTTCAGTTTTAAAGTCATTCAACTCCTTCCTAAACTTGGAGTCTTTTTCTTCTTGCAGTTTGATTTCTGTTAATCTAGCATTGATTTGTTTAATCTTCTGATTATATAAGGACAACTTATTTTCATATTGCTCCTTATCAATTTTCTCTTCGACAAGCAAGTCTAGTATTTTAGATTTATGAGTTTTATATTTGGAAATCTCCCTTTCCAAAGAATGCATTTCTTCATCATGGTTTATTTCTAGAACTTCATTAAGATTTTTAATAAAACCTGAAACATCTAGCTCTCGCTTTTTAACCAAATCGTTATAAGACTCAACAAAGGCTGCCTGTATATCTAATTCCAATATTGATTTACACTCAGGACATACATGGCAGCCGTTAGCAATGCTATTTCCACAATGCCAAATGTCATGAACAATTTCACTATTCTTTCTGCGAGTTCTCCTTGTTAATAAGTGCCCACAATATCCGCACACGAGTTTTCCTGAAAATCCATACTTCTTAACATATCGATTAGATGCCCCCACCTGTGCTTTCTGCATATCTTTATTACGCTCTGCAAATATGCGTTGGACAAATTCCCATTCTTTTTCAGAGACGATCGGCTCATGATGATTTTTCACTAAATATTTATCATCTTCCCCTAAGTTATCCAAACGTCTTTTGGAAATAGGATCAACAGTGAAAGTTTTTCCTGATAGAAGATCACCCTTATATTTTTCATTTCTCAGTATTCCTCTAACGGTTGCCTCGTACCATTTCGATCCGCCACGTTTATTGTGCCATCCTCTTGCTTCACACTCATGTGCAATAACATGACATCCAACACCTTCCATATATCTTTTATATATATATCTGACAATCTCTGCTTCTTCTTCATTAATGCTTATAGTCTTTGTGATGGGATCATAATCGTAACCTAGACATCCGCTAAACCCCACTAGTTCTCCAGCCGCCATTTTATGTTTTAAACCATATCTGACATGCTCTGACATGTTTTCAACTTCTTGTTGAGCAACAGACGATAGGATTGTAAGCAACAATTCACCGTCCATAGTGAGAGTCCTGATGTTTTCTTCCTCAAAAAAAACCTCAACCCCATGCTCTTTTAACAATCTTACATATTGCAGGGTATCTACAGTATTTCTTGCAAACCGAGAAATCGATTTACAAATAATCAAATCGATTTTCCCATCAATGGCATCATCAACCATCTTCTTAAAGTTATTGCGTTTCTCAACTTTAGTGCCTGTGATAGCTTCATCAGCATATATCCCAGCTAATATCCAGCCTTTCTCATCAGCAATTCTTTTAGAGTAATATTTTTTCTGAGATTCATAAGAGTTTAATTGCTCCTGTGATCCAGTAGAAACTCTACAATATGCAGCTACTTTGATTGTCTTATTAAGCTTCCCTTCCTCTTTTCTAATCTTTCCCTGGCCTTTAATTATTTCTACTTCTCTACTCATATATTTATCACTTTCATAGTGTTATTCTACACTATGATATTGATATTTAGAATCAGAAGATGTTTTTAAGCGATACCGATTTGCAATTTTATACAGTATTCTCTGGTATT
>JAFRHT010000028.1 GCA_017433125.1 Solobacterium sp. | reverse complement strand
GGTCCCTATCTGTTGTGGGCGTTGGAAGTTTGAGGAGCGCTGCCCCTAGTACGAGAGGACCAGGGTGGACGTACCGACGGTGCACCAGTTGTCACGCCAGTGGCATAGCTGGGTAGCTGAGTACGGACCGGATAAACGCTGAAGGCATCTAAGCGTGAAACCGACTCCAAGATGAGACTTCCCATTTGTTCAACAAAGTAAGACCCCTTGAAGACGACGAGGTTGATAGGTCAGGGATGGAAGCATAGTGATATGTTGAGTTGACTGATACTAATAGGTCGAGGGTTTAATCACGAAAACACACGAGAACAAGAACGCGTCAGCACAGCCTTGAGGAAAGACAAGGAAGTCAGAAACTGTTATTCAGTTTTCAGGGAATACCCTGAAAGATCTGGTGGCGATACCGGAGTGGCCACACCTGTTCCCATCCCGAACACAGAAGTTAAGCACTCCTGGGGCGAACATAGCTATGCCTGCCATAGTGAACCGAGCACGTCGCCGGGTTCCCGATTCTTTATTGAATCGGGTTTTTTTATGTTTCTTATACGGTATAAGTAAAAGTTAAGACAGGCAGGCCCTCTTTCCTGTAATATAAATTTAAAGAGAGGTGTAAATTATGGATTTTCTGAAACTGGCTGAATCACTGGAATCATACATTACCGAACACCGCCGCTACCTGCATAAGCATCCGGAACTTTCCGATAAGGAAGAAAATACGGTTGCGTATATCTGCAAGGAACTGGAAGCCCTCGGCATCGAGCATGTTAATGTCCCGTTCGGCGGCGTCTTCGCTTTCCTGGGCGATGAGGCGAAAGGCCGCACGGTCCTGCTGAGAGCCGACATCGATGCCCTGCCGGTCAGGGAATCGAAAGTCAACGCCGGCGGCATTGAAAAGCCGGTTGTGTCCGAAGTGGAAGGAATTGCCCACGCCTGCGGCCATGACTGCCACGCGGCGATGCTGCTGGGTGCTGCCAAGGGTCTCAAGAGCATCGAAGACGAAATCCCGGGACGGGTTGTCCTGATGTTCGAGCGCGGTGAAGAAGGCGGCGAAGGCCTCGGCGCGCTGCTGAAGTACGCGTTTGACAACAGCCTGCATATCGACGGCAGCTTCGGCATGCACGTCGATCCGTCCATCCCGGTCGGCGAATTCGGCTGGGTCAGCGGGAACCTGATGGCCGGGGCCATGGGCTACAACATGAAGATCACCGGCAAGGCCGCGCATGGTTCACAGCCGTATGTCGGCCACAGCCCGATTGACGCGTTCAACGAGTATTATTCCTTCATGCAGTCGCTGCGGATGAAGTATGCCAATCCGTATGACCCGATGGTCTTCTCGGTCGGTACACTGCATGCCGGCACCGCTTCCAATATCATTCCGCCGGATCTGACCTTCAGCGGCAGCTTCCGTCTGTTCAACTTTGATGACGGTCTGAAAATCAAGGACAAACTGGTTGCGGCGGCGGAGTCCATCCCGGCCCTGTATGACTGCACCGGTGAAATCAAAGTCAGCGGTCCGTCCCTCTGCGTATACAATGATCCGGCATGTGCCGAGCTGGCCCGCACAGTTGTCAATGAAACCTTTGGCCATGATGTCAATGAAATCCTGCCGCTGATGGCAAGTGAAAGCTTCGCGATCACTTCAAAACTGTGGCCGGGTGTCTTCATGCGGGCCGGTGTGCGCAATGAAGCCATGGGCAGAACCGCACTGAACCATTCCGAATGCCAGGATCCGGATGAAGGCGTGCTGAAGCTCGGCTGTGCGATGCATATGGCATACGCAATGAAGTTCCTGACGGAAGGGCCGGATACATCTGACCGGGTCTATGCCGGGGATATCAAGGAATTCATCCATAAGTACCGTCCGAACGCAGCCAAATTCTTTGACTGACAAAAACATATAACTTATGAAAGTGCTGGGGAAATTATTCTGACAGCACTTTCATATTTTTCACAAATGAATAAAATATAAGACAATGGAGGATAGTTTTATGGAATTCGATCTGAATAAAAGATACTGCTACTACTTCAACGAACTTGCCAAAATTCCGCGTGGTTCCCGGAATGAAAAGGCTGCCAGTGACTGGGTATGTGAATTTGCCAAGGCACACGGCCTGACCTACAAGCAGGACCACGTCTGGAATGTATATGTTGAAAAACCGGCTACCCCGGGTTATGAGAATGCCGATCCGCTGATTCTGCAGGCGCATCTGGATATGGTCTGCGAAAAGAACAAGGGCGTTGAGCATGACTTTGAAAAGGACCCGCTTGACCTGTATGTGGACGAAAACGGCTGGCTGCGGGCCCGCGGCACAACCCTGGGCTGCGATGACGGCTACGGTGTTGCCTACATGATGGCCATTCTTGAAAGCGATGACATCCCGCATCCGGCCCTGCAGTGCTGGTTTACCACCATGGAAGAAGTCGGCCTGCTCGGCGCGATGCAGATCAAGGCAGAAGACCTGCATGCCCATCAGATGATCAACCTGGACGGCGGCGGTGAACTGGAAACTGCGGTTTCCTCGGCCGGCGGCGTCAACGTTGTCATCAAAAAGAAGATCGATTATGAGCCGAATTCAGAGAACACCTATGCCATCCGGGTGCGCGGCCTCAAGGGAGGTCATTCAGGCGGCCTGATCCACCTGGAACTGGGCAACTCCATCATTATTGCGGCAACTATCCTGAAAGAAGCGGAACTGGAAGGCCACCCGGTCCAGCTGGTCAGTTTTGACGGCGGTCTGAAGTACAATGCCATCCCGCGGGAAGCTGACGTTGTCTTTACCGCGGCCGAAGACGCAGATACACTCAAGGCTGAACTGGATAAGAAGGCGGCGGAAATCGCCACCCAGCTGGAATTCAGTGATCCGGATTTCCGGCTTGAATTTGAAAAGCTCGATACGGCGGAACAGCGCATGACAAAGCAGTGCAGCGAAGACATCCTGAACTTTGTCTATCTGATCCCGAATGGCTTCCAGCACAAGTCCATGGCTATTGAAGGCCTGACCCTGGCTTCCAGCAACCTCGGCGTGGTTGTCACAAAGGATGGGGAGTTCCGCGGCGATGTCCTGGCCCGTTCCGCCATTGAGTCCTACAGTGAATCAAACGGCTGGCGCATGCACGTGCTGGCTGAACTCTGCCATATGCAGGCAGACGCGACCGACCGGATCTTCTGCTGGAATTATGCGGCGGAGTCCAGACTGCGTGATATCTATGCCGATGTCCTGAAGAAGCAGGGCAAGGAACTGATTACCCACGCTACCCACGGCGGTCTGGAAACCGGTGTCTTCAAGGGACTGGTCCCGGATATGGATATTATCTGCTGCGGTCCGGTAGCAGAAGGCGCGCATACACCGGACGAACGGCTTGACCTGGCTTCCTTTGACCGGGCATGGGATATCCTGCTCGCCATCATCGCCGCCTGCAAGTAAGAATCAGAAGAAAAAGAGCTCAGCTGTGAGATACAGCTGAACTCTTTTTTTGTTACCAGATCATGGCGAGAATCTGCGCGCCCAGCACCATCAGGATCAACGCAACGGGATAGGTTGAGGCATAGGAGGCGGCGACATCCTCAGAGCCGGAGAGGGATATCAGCGCGCCCAGGGCCGGGGTGGAAGTCATCCCGCCGCAGACCGAGCCAAGCGTGATCAAGGTATCCATGCGGAAGACAAACCTGGCCAGCAGACAGGCAATGATCATCGGCAGCAGGGTGATGATGATCCCCAGCAGGAACAGTTTCGGACCCTGGGTGGAAATGGTTTCCACAAAGCCGGCCCCCGCTTCCGTACCGGAACCGAGCAGGAACAGGCAAAGGCCGATCTCCCGC
The DNA here is from genome assembly GCA_017433125.1 of Solobacterium sp. Lineage (GTDB taxonomy): Bacteria > Bacillota_I > Bacilli_A > Erysipelotrichales > Erysipelotrichaceae > Bulleidia. The sequence continues at coordinate 34,396 of JAFRHT010000028.1, read as the reverse complement.
AGGACTTTGATCGTGGTTTCCGGGGCCTGCAGGGAATACTTTCCGAAGTGGTCAAAATGCCCGATCAGCAGACCGACAAACAGCGGTCCGCCGGCCGTGCCGAGGGTAAAGCTCATCCCGCCGGGCAGGGGGAAGGAGATGGATCCGAGCTTCAGCCCCAGCACCATGACAAAGGACAATATCATCAGGCCGAACATATCGACCCGGATATATTGATCTGACTGGACGGTTTCTTCTTCATCGTACAGACTTTCGTGCAGCTTGCGGCATTCGGCTTCGATGTCGCAGTGCACAAGCCGCGGATACAGCTGGATGAACAGAACAATGCCGACCACCCCGAACGGATAGGCAATGCCATAGCCGATGGAAGCCAGGGAAACTGCGTCTGTACCGCCCTGGGCGAGGACTGCCGAAGTGGCTTCCGTCGCTGCCGCCAGGCCGGGTGTGGAAGTCAGGGCCCCGGTGAAAATCCCGATGGCCAGGTCAAAGCGGACATCCATCAGCTTGCCGACCAGCAGGGTGGTAAGGGCACCGCTGACCACGATCAGAATTCCCAGGATGACATATTCCCTGGCCTTGGCCCGCAGACTTTTGAAGAAAACCGGGCCGGACAGAAGACCGACCGAACCGACAAACAGGGCCAGGCCAAAGTTGCGCAGAATGGACGGCACAACCGCCCCGAAATGGCCAAAGACCAGGGCAACAAGCAGAACCCCGCTGGTCCCGAGGGACAGGCCTTTGACGGATATGCTGCCGAGCAGATAGCCAAGGGAAATAATGCAGAAGATGGTAATCAGATCATTCATGGAAGATTCCTCGCTTCCTGAGTGTGCCTGCCGGAATATGTCTTCCTGGAGGCGTGTTCACTAATAATATAGTCAGGTATATAAATATACATAAATGGTAAAATCTTTAAATAAATTTATATGATATAAATTCCAGATAATATAATGCCTGTTCCGGTGCTGACAAACCGGAACATACGGTTTGTTTTCCATGCGGCGCAGGACATACTTTGGCGTATAATAATAAGACGGGTGTCTGAATATGAAAAAATTGGTTATTTATACGGAAAATGCTGAGGAAACCAGGGCGGCCGGGGCAAAGCTGGCGGCAGCTGCCGAACCGAACATGGTATTCCTGATGAAAGGTGATCTCGGGGCCGGCAAGACCACGATGACACAGGGTATGGCCAGAGGCCTGGGTATTGCCAGGCACGTCACCAGCCCGACATTCAATCTGCTCAAGATATACAAAGGACGGATGCCGTTGTATCACATCGATGCCTACCGGCTCGAAGGGGTCAGCCAGGACCTCGGCTTCGAGGAATTCCTGAATGATGATGGCCTGACTGTCATTGAGTGGTCCCAGTTTGTGCCGGACCTGATTCCTGAGGAACATCTGAGCATCTCGCTGCACCTGGAAGCCGAAGACAGAAGAAGAATCGAACTGGAAGCATCCGGGGAAGCATATGAAAAACTGCTGGAGGTATTTGCATGATTACACTTTGCATGGATACGAGCCATATCTTTCTGGTTCTTGCGCTGTACCGGGACGGGCAGCTGCTGGGTTCGGTGCAGAAGGAATGCTGGAAAAAACAGTCCGAGGAAATCTTTCCATGCCTGGAAACAATGATGGCGGAAGCCGGCCTGGATCCGGAGGATATCGATGAAGTGGTCATCACCTCCGGCCCCGGCAGTTACACCGGGGTGCGGATTGCCATGACCATTGCCAAGGTCATGTGCTCCCTGCGCGGCATACCGCTCTATACAGTGCCGACGGCGGATCTGTTTGCCGGGACGGAGACCTGCACGGTTGTTCTGGATGCGCGCAGTCACCGGGCCTATACCGCCGTGTATGAAGCCGGGAAGCGGCTCAGCGGGCCGGAAGCACTGCCGACGGAAGAAATCATGAATGCCCTGAAAGCGGATGATCTGGTCATCGGGGACGGGCATCTGGTTGACCGGGCAGATAATATTCCCGATCTGGCGGCCCGTTTCATGGCTGTCCGTGACAAGTGGATCAAAGCGGAAAATCCGGACCTGGTGACTCCGGAGTATCTGAAATCCATTGAGGCATACCGGACAAAATGATGATCCGGGAAATGCGGGAAGAGGATCTTGCGGAAATCATGCCGATCGAAAAGCGGATCTTTTCGTCACCATGGCCGCTGAAGGCTTACCGGGATGAACTGCGCAGCAATCCCTTCGCACAGCTGTATGTGACGGAGGATGAGCGCGGCATTACCGGTTACTGTGACCTCTGGATCCTGTATGAGCAGGCCCAGGTGGCGACGATCGGGGTACGGGAAGACTGCCGCCGGGAAGGCATTGCCCAGCTCATGCTGGATGAAATGATAAAAAGAGCCGAAGAAGCACACTGCGAAGTGATCAGCCTGGAGGTGCGGGTCTCCAATGAAAAAGCGATCCGGCTTTATGAAAAAAACGGCTTCATACAGGCGAATATCCGGTGCCATTACTATACGGATAACGGGGAAGATGCCTATCTGATGGTTAAACCCCTGGGAGGATACGAAGATGACGATGATACTGGCGATTGAAACAAGCTGTGATGAGACAGCCTGCGCCGTGGTGAAGGACGGCAATGAGATTCTTTCAAACATTGTTTCCAGTCAGATCAATGTACATACGCTGTACGGCGGCGTGGTGCCGGAAGTGGCGAGCCGGATCCATGTGGAGAATATTTCCGCGGTGATTTCGGAAGCGGTCCGCAAAGCCGGCGTCACGATGGCTGATATCGATGCCATTGCCTATACCCGGGGGCCCGGACTGATCGGATCCCTGCATGTCGGCGTGCAGGCGGCGAAGACCCTGGCCTGGACATTTCACAAGCCGCTGGTGCCGGTGCATCACCTGACCGGGCATATCTATGCCAATGCCTTTGTGACGGACCTGAAGTTCCCGCTGCTGGCCCTGGTGGTATCGGGCGGGCATACCGAACTGGTCAGGATGAAGGATGACTGGTCTTTTGAAGTACTCGGATCAACCATGGATGACGCGATCGGAGAAGCCTATGACAAAGTGGCAAGGGTGCTGGATCTGGGCTATCCGGGCGGGCCGGTGATTGACCGGATGGCCAAAACCGGACAGCCGCTCTACAGGCTGCCGCAGCCGAAAGCGGCCGGGGAACTGGATTTTTCCTTTTCCGGTCTCAAGACGGCCGTCCTGCAGCTGGTTGACCGGGAACGCCGGCATGGCAATGAAGTGAAGGCGGAGGATCTGGCCTGCTCATTCCAGGAGACTGCCCTGCGTCAGCTGATCAGCAGGACGCTGAAGGCTGTGGAGGAGTACAAACCGGCAATGCTGGTGCTCGCCGGCGGTGTGGCTGCCAACTCCCGTCTGCGGCAGATGATTACGGAAGAGATGGCAGCTTATCCGGATACCGAACTGGTCATTCCGCCGATGTGGTGCTGCACCGACAATGCGGCCATGATCGGTGCGGCCGGTACCGTTGCCTGGAAGCACGGACTGACCGGCGATCTTTCCGCGGCAGCGGATCCCGCTCTGGAAATGCCTGGTGAAAAATCCTGAAAATTTCACATTGCTGAAGATTTGATTATATAATTGATCAAGGTAGGGATATTCATATGAGTAATAAGAAACAGGTACCGAAAGCAACACTGCACAGATATCCTGTATATCTGAAAGCACTTCGGAAACTGCGGGCCGGCGGGAAAACAAGGATTATGTCAAAGGAACTGGCAGAATATGTTTCCATTGAGCCGACAACCATCAGAAGGGATTTCAGTTTCCTGGGGAGTCTCGGCAAACAGGGATACGGATATGATGTTGACACGATTATCCGGATTTTTTCCAATGAACTCGGGATGAATTTCCAGGAGAAAATCATCCTGGTCGGCTGCGGGAATCTCGGTAAAGCCCTGCTGAATTACAATAACTGGGACCACGTTGTCGGAGAGATCGAATGTGCTTTTGACCTGGAACCGGAGAAGGTGAAGGATGCCTGTGTGCCGGTCTATGATCTGCGGGACATTGCCGGGAAAAAACCGGAGAGCTGCCGGATTGCCATCCTGTGCATCTCCAGGGATGTGCAGGAAACGGTGGATCTTCTGATCGCCAACGGCATTAATGGGATTGTTGATTTCACTTCTGAGCATTTCTCTGTGCCGGAAGGTGTGCATGTCAAGGAAATCGATGTTGTCTCAAGTATTCAGGAACTTGTTTTTGAAGCCAATTCGATGCAGAAATAACAGCATCCGGAGGAAGCGTTATGGCTATTGAGATCACAGTGAGGGAATTGTTTGATCTGTTCCGCAGCGGTTCGGATATGGAAAAGGACCAGATTGATACGGTTTTTCTGCAGGGATGGATCAGAACCTGCCGGCAGGAAGATGGTTTTGTGATTGCCGAAATCAGTGACGGTACCTGCCTCGGCTTTGCGGAAGTGCGCATGCCGGCGGGCAGTGCCTGTCCCGCAGCCGGAGCGGCAGTTTCTGTTGTCGGGCGGTATTGTGAAACCGGGAAGGACGGCCGTTTCTTTGTGGACGCGTCAGAAGTTACCTGTGAGGCGAAGGGGCGCCCGGAGCAGTTTGCCGGAGACCGTGAGATCAGCCGGCGCCGGATCCGTTCGAGCCTGTTCATGGCGGTACATGAATTCTTTCAGAGCCAGGGCTTCATGCTGTATGACAGCCTGCTGGAGAATGCCGGGATTCTGACCATGAATTTCCGGGATGTCTATGCGGTTCTGCCGGAGGACGGCCGGTGGTATCTGCAGACGGCAATGGCCTTTGCGGATGAGGATGACGGCATGGATCTGCTCGAGGACCTGGCCAAGTTCTGTGTTTCCTATGTGCTGGAGAACTGTCAGACCGAGATGCAGTGCCTGAACCGGAACGGCCGCATGCGGCGGCTCAGACAGCTGCTGGAAACCGTGATCGAGCGGAAGCAGACCGTTGAATCTGCCGGGGATCAGCCGCTCCTGACGTGGCAGAAGCAGGTGAACGGCGCCCGCTTTGCCCTGCAGCTGGAGGGCCGGGCATTTGCCGGAACCTGCATCAGTCCGGAAGCGGGGGAATATGCCTATACGCTGATTACCCTGTCACTGGATGATCTGCTGGCGTGTCTGTACGATGCGTGATATCACAGCCTGCAAAGGCTGTTTTCTTTTTTGCCAAATCAGATACAATATCATCGTATGCTCTATCAGGTCAGTCATGGATCCAAGTACTTCGGCGCTGACGCCGTCTTCGAAGATGTACAGTTTGAGATCAAGTCAAATGAAAAGATAACCATCGTCGGCCGCAATGGCTGCGGCAAGACGACTTTTCTGCGCTGCATGTGCGGTGAATATGCCTTTGACCGTGGCAATGTGTCCATGGTCAACGGCACCACGATCGGCTATCTGGCCCAGAAAGTGCTGGAGGACGATGGCAGCACGGTGGAACAGGAACTGATGAAGGTGTTCGCGCCGGTTTTTGCGCTGCAGCGGCAGATGCAGGAGATGGAAGCGCAGATGCAGGGTGAGGTCAGCGAAAAACTGCTGAACCGGTATGCCGAAGCGCAGGAGAAATTCGAGGCGCTTAACGGCTATAACTGGGATACGGAAATGCGGACGGTGTTTACCCGTTTCGGGTTCGGACCGGAAGACCTGAAACGGAGGATCGGGGAGTTTTCCGGCGGACAGAAGACCCGGATCGCGTTTGTCCGGCTGCTGCTGTCCAAACCGGATATCCTGGTGCTGGATGAGCCGACCAACCACCTGGATCTGGAGACCATCGAATGGCTGGAAGGCTATGTGAAGAACTATCCCAAAGCTGTCGTTATTGTCTCCCACGACCGGATGTTCCTGGACCGGGTTGTCGATGTTGTCTATGATCTGGAATACGGGAAGATGACCCGCTATACCGGCAACTATACATCCTATGTGCAGCAGAAGCAGAACAGCCTGGAACGCCAGCAGGCAGCCTATAACCGCCAGCAGAAGGATATCGAGCGGCTGGAAGCGCTGATTGAAAAATTCCGCTACAAGAAGAACAAAGCAGCCTTTGCCCAGTCCAAGATCAAATATCTGGACCGGATGGAGAAGATCGATCCGGTCAAAGCGGCGGATGACCGGACATTCCATGCGGTCTTTACCCCGCGGATCAAGGGCGGGGAACGGGTGCTGGAAACAGACCGGCTTGCGGTTGGCTATGACCGTCCGCTCTGCACCGTGACGATGGAACTGCGCCGGGGAGACCGGGTGGCCATTATCGGGCCCAACGGCACCGGCAAATCCACCCTGGTGAAGACCCTGATGCGGCTTCTTCCCCCTCTGGGCGGCAGTATGCTGTACGGACACCAGATCGAAACGGGCTATTTTGATCAGCAGCTGGCCCAGTTCTCTTCCGGCAAAACCGTGCTGGAGGAACTGTGGGACGAATATCCGGACCTGGACCGCACCACCATCCGTTCGGTGCTGGGGCAGTTCCTGTTCTCGGCCGACGATGTGTTCAAGACCGTGGATGTGCTGTCCGGCGGTGAAAAAGTACGTCTGGCCCTGGCCCGGCTGCTGCTTCAGCATGCCAATTTCCTGATCCTGGATGAACCGACCAACCACCTCGACATTCCCGGCAAGGAAGCTCTGGAAGATGCCCTGAGATCCTTCAGCGGAACCATTCTGTTTGTATCCCATGACCGGTATTTCATCAGCCAGCTGGCCACGGCCCTGCTGTTTATCGATGAAACCGGGGCCCGGTATATACCCATGACCTACACGGAATACATGGCTGACCGGCAGAGTGAGCGGGAACCTGCCGTTCCGGCAGCGGCTGCCGCGCCGGCTGCCGAAGTCAGGGAAAAGCGGCTCTCTCCTGAGTCACAGCGGCGCATGATTGCCCGGCTGGAAAAGGAAATTACGGAGAAGGAAACCGAACTGGAAGACATGCGGGCCCTGCGGTTCGAACCGGAATACTATCAGGATTATCAGAAGATGAACCAGCTGGACGAGCGGATTGATGAGATTCACAACGAGCTGGCGCATCTCTATGACGAGTGGGAAAAACTGAGCAGTTAAGCGCGTCTGAAACTGCTATAATGATAAAAGCATATACAGGAGGATTTTAATTATGGCAAACTGCATTGTTGCACAGTCCGGAGGCCCGACTTCGGTTATCAACGCAACTATCGCCGGCATCGTCCGGGCAAATCAGATGAACCCGGTCTATGACAAGGTGCTGGGCGGTCTGAATGGTATTGAAGGGATTCTGAATGAACGCTTCTATGATCTGACATACATGAGTGAGGAAGAAAACCGGATTCTCCGGCAGACACCGTCTTCGGCTCTGGGTTCCTGCCGTTACAAGCTCAAGCGGGATAATGTGGCAGACTTCGAAAAGCTGATCAAAATCATGGAGAAATACGATGTCGAAACACTGTTCTACACCGGTGGCAACGACTCGATGGATACGGTTGCGGCTTTGAGCGAATATGCCCGCAATCATGGCATTACCGGCAGAAGGTTTGTCGGCTGCCCGAAGACCGTTGACAATGACCTGATGGAAACAGACCACTGCCCGGGTTTTGCGTCCGCTGCCAAGTTCATTGCGACAACAGCGCTGCAGACCTGGCTGGATGTCAACGTCTATACCCGTCAGGAAGTCTTCATTCTTGAAACCATGGGCCGGGATGCCGGCTGGCTGGCGGCCAGCGCGTGCCTGTCCGGACATGTGGATATCCTGATCCTGCCGGAAATGGACTTCGACAAGGAAGCATTCCTGAAGCGGGTTGACGAATGCATCGCTGAAAAGAACAAGTGCTATATCGTTGTTTCGGAAGGCGCGCACTACGCTGACGGTACATACATCGCCGCGGGCGAAGCCAAGAATGACGGCTTCGGCCACGCAGTTCTCGGCGGGGCCGGCAAGGCGCTTGAGAACATGATTCTGACCACCAACACAGCCAGCCGCTGCAAGGTGCAGGATCTCTCCACAGCCCAGCGCTGCCACGCCAGTGAACAGTCCCTGGTTGACGTGACCGAATCCTTCAACCTCGGCATGTCCGCGCATATGCGTTCCGCTGACGGCGTCTTCACCGGCAAGATGGTCGGGATCCGCCGCAAGGACGGGGAGAAGTATGATGTCGAATACTTCGCTATCGACGCCGACAAGGTTGCCAACTTCGTCAAGAACTTCCCGAAGGAATGGATCCTGCCGGATATGAAGGGTATCACGGAAGAAGGCTACAGCTATCTGCGGCCGCTGATCGAAGGCACCCCGGACATCATCATGAAGGATGGCCTGCCGGCATACGTAACACCATACTACATGCGCTGATTCACCGCAGTCATCAGGGTACACCCGAAAGGGTGTACCTTTTTCCGTTCCGGATGATAGACTGATAGCAGACAACGGAGGCACATATGAAAATACTGGTACTTAACGGCTCCCCGGCCGGTCCCGACAGCATTACCCTGCAGACGGTGCATTACCTGCAGGCATGCGGTCTCACAGGGGATATGGAGATCTGTCACGTCGGACGGGAAATCAGGAAAATCGAGCGGGACTTCAGCCCTTATGCCAAAGCCCTGCAGGAAGCGGACCTGATCCTCTTCTGTTATCCGGTTTATACTTTCCTGGTGCCGGCCCAGCTCCACCGGTTTATCGAACTGATGAAGGAAAACCAGGTCGATGTCCGCGGCCGGTACGCGGCCCAGATCACGACTTCCAAGCATTTCTATGATGTCACAGCCCATCAGTTCATCATTGACAACTGCGCGGACCTCGGCCTGAAGTATGCCGGCGGCCTGTCGGCAGACATGGAGGACCTGCTTCATGAGAAAGGACAGCAGGAAGCTGTGTCCTTTTTCCGCTTTGTCCTGTGGCAGATGGAAAACGGCTACGCGCAGGACCCGGTGATCCATGCCGGCAGCAGTGTGCGCCATAAGGCTTCGGCCCCGTGCCTGAACATGATGAAAAAAAGAGGCCGGGCAGCCCTGGTCTATGATGATGACAGTGAACATCCCAACCCGTACCTGCAGGCCATGATCCGGCGGTTTGTCAGTGTCCTGAACATGGACTGTGAACTGGTCAATCTGCACGATTTTCCCTTTGCGGGCGGCTGTATCGGCTGTTTCCGCTGTGCTTCCGACGGCAAGTGCTTCCACCGCGACGGGTTCGATACGTATCTGCGGGAGCATATCAACAGCGCTGATGTCATCGTCTATGCCTTCACGGTCAGGGATCACAGCATGGGCAGCATCTTCAAGACATATGATGACCGCCAGTTCTGCAACGGGCACCGGACAGTGACCATGGGCAAGCCGGTCGGCTACCTGGTTTCCGGCAGCCTTGCCGCCGAGGAAAACCTGCGTACGGTCATGCACGCCCGGGCCCAGGTCGGCGGGAATTATCCCGCCGGCATCGTTACGGATGAACACGATCCGGATACCGCGCTCGAACAGCTGGCCAGGACCCTGGAATATGCCCGGGAAAACCATTACGGACAGCCGGCGGATTTCTACGGGGTCGGCGGGATGAAAATCTTCCGGGACCTGATCTGGCAGATGCAGGGACTGATGAAGGAAGACCACCGGTTCTATAAGGAACACGGTTTCTACGACTTCCCCCAGAAGCATCCGGCCCGGGTGGCCGGCATGTACTTGGTGTCAGCGCTGATGAACAGCCCGGCGCTGCAGAAAAAGAGCGGCGTCAGCATGACCGAAGGGATGCTGATGCCATACCGGGCAGTCATTGAAAAAGCCAGAAAAAAATGACCGGCATGTACCGGTCATTTTTCTTCGGGAATGATTATTTGTCGAGGACAGGAACCTGGGCCGGGGCTGCCTTCTCGCTCATGAGCTTGCAGTCTTCGTCACTCAGGTCAATGTCGAAGCACTTGACGGTATCCCGCATGGTTTCCGCCCGCCGGAACCCGGTCAGCAGGTTCAGGTTCGGATATTGCTTCAGCGTCCAGGCCTGGATCAGGTTGGCATAGGAGCAGTTGTACTTTTCGGTTAACGGGGTCAGGGTTTCGTCGAACAGTGTATGGATGGCTCCCTTGATCGGTTCCTCGATCCACGGGAGCTTGCCGCGGACATCACCCTTCGGGAAGGTCTTGTCGACAAACTTCGGATCAGTCAGGAAGCCTTCTTCCAGCGATCCGTAAACCTGGAAGGTTGTCCCGTACTTTGTGCAGTTTTCGAAGTAGTCATAGCCATGGAACGGGGACAGCAGGCTGAAGAATTCCTGAACGGCAGCGACATGGCCATACTTTTCATATTCTTCCAGATCCGCCGGCTGGGAGTTCGAGAGGCAGACAGCGCGGATCTTGCCTTCCTTGATCAGGTCCTGCAGGGCGCCCATGGTCTCTTCGACCGGCCAGCTCTTGCATACATAGTGGACAACGATGGAATCGATGTAGTCAGTCTGCAGACGAAGCAGGGAGTCCTCGACGTCCTGCTTGACCGCTCTGGCACTGGTGTCATTATTGACGGTGACACCGTCTCTGGAATAGTGGAAGTTGCCGCCGTCGCCGCGCCAGTTCAGCGAGCACTTGGTCTGCAGGATGAAGTCATCCCGGCGTCCCTTCAGGGCTTCGCCAAGCAGCTTTTCGGATACGGAAGTACCGTAGACAGGAGCCGTATCAATGTAGTTGATGCCGAGATCCTTGGCTTCATCCAGCAGGGACTTAACATTTTCCACACCGAGATTCATGTCCGGCCAGACAATGCCGCCGCCGATGCCCCAGGCGCCGAATGATACCACGGAAACGTTGAGGTCAGTTTTTCCGAGTTTCTGATACTTCATGATGATCCTCCTTCTGTGATCTTGTTAATTAAATTCTATCGGAATCAGAATCAGTAAACAAGTGATGAGATTGCGGGAAACCGTGCGGCTTTACCGGATTGTGCTATAATCCTTTTTGCCATGCGGAGGATGCGTAGTATGAAGAAAAAACTGTGGCTGGCATTGGGACTGGCCGTTATCCTGTGCGGATGTTCCGGGAAAGAACCGGAGCCGGAAAACCCGCCCTTTGAAGCAGAGTCGGAACCGGCGGACATGAGCGCTTACCGCTGGCTGCAGGGGGAGACAGCGGATTTTCAGGAGATTACCTGGGCAGAATCCATCCGGTTTTTCAAAGAGGGCGGGACCGGGATTCTTTACTACGGTTATATTGACTGCCCGTTTTGCCAGCGGGCCGTGCCGCAGCTGAATGAGGCAGCCCGGGAGACCGGAACAACGGTCTACTACGTCAATGTGTACGGCAAGGGGCATTCGGCTGATGCCGAAGAATACTATGCCCTGATGGAATGCATCGATGACATTATCAACCACGATGACAAGGGTGAACCCGACTTCAAGGTGCCGGAGGTAATCGGGGTCAGGAACGGAACAATCACCGGGCACCATCTGTCCCTGGTGGATGATTTCCATCCTGCCTACGAAACCGAACAGTTGAGTGCTGAGCAGCAGGAGAAACTGAAACAGATCTATCTGGAGATCATCGCGGCTACATTCGAATAAGAAAAAAACCGGCATGCAGTCACAGTATGCCGGTTTATCTGTCAGCGGTCTTTCCGGTCCAGATAGTACTGCAGGATCCGGACGGCAGCCTGCTGGTCGATAACCTTCTTCCGCTTTTTCCGTGATACATTGGCCATAATCAGGAACTCCTCGGAATCCTTCGTGGTTGAACGCTCATCCTGCAGGACAACGGGGATGCCGGATTCCTGCTCGATGATCTCCGCCACTTCCCGGGAAAGCTTTGCCCGCGGACCTTCGTCATCATTTTCGAGGAGCGGGTAGCCCATGACAATGACATCCGGTTTTTCGGCATCGGTATATTCCAGGATGCGGAGAATCGCATCATTGTAGTCCTCCCGCCGGAAGCGGATGGTTTTCACCGGCTGGGCCAGCAGCCCGGTATCGGATTTCGCAATGCCGCAGGTGACACTGCCAAGGTCAAGACTGATATATTTCATGACTGACATTATACCCAATTCCGCTGGTGTACGCCACTTCCGGCAGAATATAATTAAATTGAATAACTGCCCCGTCCGGGGGAAAGGAACAGAAACTCATGGAAAAATATGTAGTGGCAGATGCAGAACGGGTTCCCGTTTACAGGGAAGCGGATGTGGTTGTGGTCGGCGGCGGGATTGCCGGCATTGCGGCGGCAGTCGCCGCTGCCCGCCAGGGAAAGAAAACGATCCTGCTGGAAAAGAACAGTGCCCTGGGCGGCCTGGCTACGCTGGGGCATGTATGCATCTACCTGCCGCTGGATGACGGCCGGGGCCACCGGGTCGCCAGCGGCCTGGCGGAAGAACTGCTCTATACCAGTATCCGCTACAGCTATAACACCATGGCACCGCAGTGGAAATTCCGCACTGCGTATGCTGAACACCCGCAGGGCCGCTATGAGACAACCTTCAACATTCCGGCCGCGATCCTCGCATATGATGAGCTGTGCGAAGAGGAAGGGGTCGAGACTATCTTTGACGTTGTCTTCTCGGCGCCGGTCATGAACGGCAGCCGGGTGGAAGGCGTCATTGTGGAATCCAAGCAGGGCCGGGTGGCAGTGCTCGGAAAGCAGTTCGTGGACGCGTCCGGCGATGCGGACCTGATGGCCCGGGCCGGGGCGGACACCAGCACCAAGGACAGCATCTGCTCGCACTGGGCCTATGAAACTTCAACGGAAACCGCAAAGGAAGCGCTGGCGGAGGGCAAGGGGGTTGTCGACATGATGCAGCTGCGGCTGTTCGGGGCCCGGCCGCACGGCGGGGACCTGGATGCCTATCCGGTGCCGACCTTCTCCGGGACGACGATTGACGGCGTCAACGGCTATCTCAAGACCAGCCGGCGCATGGCCCGTGATTATCTGAAGAAGAACTTCAGTGATGACTACTGCATGCTGACGCTGCCGACCATGGCGCAGTTCCGCACCAGCCGGCATATCACCGGGGTGGAGACACTGGACTATGAAACGGATGCCGAGCGGTACAGAGACGATTCCATCGGGATTATTTCCAACGGGATCGGCGGTCCTGTGGTTGAGCCGTATGAATATCCCTACGGCGGACTGATCGACCATAAGATAGAAAATGTCTATGCGGCCGGCAGAACCGTGGCCTGTGATGAGAAGATGGGCTGGGAGATGATGCGGCTGATTCCGGCCTGTGCTCTGACCGGTGAAGCAGCCGGTACGGCGGCCGCCCAGGCAATCGACCAGAATACCACCGCGCAGAAACTTGATATCGCAAAGCTGCAGGAGGTCCTTGCGGCAAACCATGTCGTTATCCACATTCCGGATGAAATGAAAGGCAATGCCGGCCAGCCGACCACAGTGGAAGCGGATCCCAGGTATCAGCACAAGACACATATCCGGTTCAGTTCGGCAGAGCTCAACGCAGGTTTTAAAAAGATGTATTAAGCAGAAGAAGGCGTACACGGCTGTGTACGTATTTCTTTTGCGCCGGAGGATGTCTGCGCAGTCATGAAACAGCCATTTCCTTTATGGTGGAATAATAAAGCTTTTGCGGAAGCGGGTGATTATGTAATGGCACCGGTCTGTTTCTGTGATAAGATACACATGCAGTGATAACAGACACTGGACAGGGGATATGAAAAAATTACTGACAGTATTGACATTGTTGATCGCCGCGGCGGCAGGAGTGTTTTTTTCTGTTGATATAGAGCCGGAAACGGATCATCTGCAGCTGCTTGCGGGAGATGTGCTGGCAGAGTATCCGCCGTGCCGGGCCACTTTTTTCGGCAGGGATATCCATGACCGGCTGGCCGTGACCGATAACATTGACTATTACCATGCCGGCGAATACAGCATTGACTATTCGTTTCGGTTCATACCGCCGCTGCGGAAAACGGTGCATGTCCCGGTGACTGTTCTGGATGTCGACAGCCCGGTTATCAGCATGCCGGAAGGATCCGTATACTTTATCCGCACGCATGATGAATTCGTCCTGCCGGAGTTTACGATTGAAGACAGTTATGACGCTTCCGAGGATATCACGGTGGAGGTGCTGGGAGAGGTGGATATAGATACGGCCGGCGAATATAAACTGCAGATCAAGGCCTGTGACGTTTCCGGCAACTGTTCCGTCAAGAGCGTGGCGGTGGAAGTTGGAGAAATGCGGGAAGAAGATTTCCTGCCTGCGAACTTTCATCTGTACAACTATGACACCGGTCATGTTATCCTCGGGATCAATGAAGAATATATATCAGACGAAGAATACAGTCAGATCTGGCTGGTGGGAGATTCCAATTATCTCAACCTGGCCAAGGAAGGGGGATATCCTGCTGACCGGGTGATCGGGAGATTTGCGTTATCGCCGAATTCCGCGGACCTGCCGGTCACGTACAACAATGAGCAGACGGACAAGACCCTGCTGGAACTGCTGGCTGACCTGCAGCCCAGGTGTATCCTGATGGATATCGGGCTGACCCAGAGCGGGGCAGGCAACCCCATCCAGCTGAAAAAACAGTATGGGCAGCTCATCCGGGAGATCCGGGAGGTCACGCCTGATACAATCATTTATGTATCATCCCTGTTTCCCGTGAGTGCCGCGGAAAACGAAGTACACGTGTCACAGGCACAGGTCAACAAGACGAACTACTACCTGCTGAAGCTGTGTGAGGAAGAGGGATTGTCCATGTTTGACGTGCCGAGTTATCTGTATGGGGAAGATGGCTGCGCAGACATGGAGTTTTTCCGGGCGGACGGTTATCACCTGGCCGGCATGTATTATGACCTGTTCACGGATCATATCCGCTCATATCTGAAAGTTGAGGGAGTCAAATGAAAAAGCTGATAATGGCTGCCGCCATCTGCTTACTGTTGGGCGGATGCGGCGCAAAGCCGGAAAAAACTGCCCCGGCAGGAAAAACATTTCAGGACTATGAAGCAATCCTGACACCGTTCCTGGATGAAAAATGCAGCACGCTGGACAAAGACCAGGTGGCAAAAATGCTGGATGTGGATCCGGAAACTGTTGTCAACGCGGCTGGTTACTTCGAAGATGAGCATACCGAAAGACGGATCCTGATTATTGAGGCGGACAGTGAAGACCACGCCATGGAAGCGGAGGAAAAGATGAATGATTATCTTTCCACCCTGGTGAATTCAGCAGCCATGTACCGGCCGGAAGAACTGGAAACGATTGCCGGCGGCTATGTCGGAAACAACGGGACATATGCTTTCCTGATCATCTGTGAGGACATCCAGGAAGCAAAAAAAGCCCTGCTTGAGTAGTCTTTGGCCGACTGTACCATGAACACTTATGACAGAATACCTTCCCGGGAAGAAGCGGAAAGTATCCTGGCGGCTGCGCTGGAGAAAAACCCGGGGAAATGGGGTGCCCATTCCCGCAAAGCTGCCGTCAGTGCGGAAGCGATCGGCAGGGCAGCCGGTCTGGATCCTGACCGGTGTTATGTATCCGGGCTGCTGCACGATATCGGCCGCTTCAAGGGCCAGGTCCAGCTTGCCCACATATACCATGGCTGGAAATACATGGAAGAATGCGGTTATCCGCTGATCGGCAGGGTCTGCCTGACACATTCGTTCGCGATGCAGAAACTCACTGCCTACGGCGGCGCATTTGATCTGACCGCGGAACAGATCGAGGAAATGCGTGCTGCACTGGAGAGCATTGTCTACGATGATTATGACCGGCTGATCCAGCTGTGCGACAACATCAGCGGGGCTTCCGGCATTATGCGCATGGAAGACCGGATTGCCGATATCGCGGCCCGCTATCATCACTATCCGGAAGAAAAGCGGAACCGGACACTTGCCCTGGTTGATTATTTCAATAAAAAAACAGGAAGCGACATCTATCTGCTTTCCTGCGGCGGGAACACGGTGGATCATTATTGAATCTATGACATGCACCGCCGGTCAAATCAATAACATAAAAAGAGGCTGCCGCAGCCTCTTTTGTGTTATACGGAGAAGAGCCTGTCAGAACAGGAATGATACCAGAATACCGAACAGGGCCCCGCCAAGGTGGGCCTGCCAGGCTACACCGGGCATGAAGTTGATGATGATATTGGCAATGTTGTTCTGCAGGATGCTCGCCCAGGAAACCGAGGCATAGGATGTCAGCAGCATAAAGTAAAAGAACATCACGGCATACAGGCCGCCGGAAAGCCCGAGCGATGACCTGACTTTGAACAGATAACAGAACAGATTGCCGGCCAGCACCCCGCCGTACAGCAGAAGCAGGAATTTTGCCGGTCCCAGCATACGCTCCATCCACGGCCCGAGATTGTACAGGGAATAGAGATTCATCATGATATGCCAAGGGCCGCCGTGCAGAAAGCCGCCGGTCAGCAGCCGGTAATACTGCCCCTGCTGAATCATATAAGTGTTGCACAGGTACTTGCCGGTAAAGGAAGGATCTGAATTCTGCCGGAAATAGACAACGGCACAGATCAGGATGGTCACAATCGTCACCGGACAGCCGGAAACCAGATTCATCAGATTCATGCGGAGACCTCCTTTATGACTACAGATTATATTCTTTGCCTGCAAAATTGTCATTATCTGTGCGGTTGTCTTTTCCGAATCTCTTATATAAACTACTTCTTCCCGTTAAAGTGTAGAAACAGGGATTGTTTCTTACAACAATAGATATAAAAGGTTTTTTTGCAAAACAATCACAGTATGTACTGTATCTGTAAAAATACTTTTCTTTTCTGCCTTTTTGGGCCACGGATGTTACGGAGCGTTGCTGAAGCGTATCTCTTTTTTGCGCTATATTTGGGTTGATGAAATGACATGTTGTTCATCTGGAAAAGAGGGTTTATGAAAAAGAAAAGATGTATTCTTAACTTGTTTGTTATTATCCCATTTCTAATCGCTCTTGTAACGTCGGTATTTGCAGAAAATGCAGATACCCCTGCAGATCCAATTGACCCTGATCCATATGTAGTCAGAAGTATTGCGGGCTCTACAACAGTAAAACTGGCTCATCAAAAGTCTGATGGAAATGCAGAATTTGTATATGTTACCGTTTATGCTAATGGCACCGGTACATTTAACAATAACGGGACACTTGTCAGTGGAACCATAACCAGTGTGTACACATCAAATCCATCGGCGATGACAGTAACAAGTTACTCAACAGGTTATATATCAGGTGGTATACGTGTCACATGCAATCTTTCTTGTCCGTCAGGTTACATGCTCCCATATTATTCAACAATTGTTGATGCTTATTAATGATTGACGTTTATAAAACAGGAACACTGATAAAAAATTCCAGGCAAAAACTTCATCTTTCCCAACAGGAACTGGCTGATAAACTGCATATATCAAGGGCTACGGTTTCAAAATGGGAAACGGGCAAGGGAATGCCGGATATCAGTTTGCTTTTGCCGCTGGCAGACTGTCTGAACCTCAGCATTGCTGAACTGCTGAAAGGAGAAACTGTTGACCAAACACCGGAGATGAAGGAATCGTTTCAGCTGCTTGCTCATGCGGCAAAAGAACAGGAACGCCATCACCTGGCAAAACGGACTGTACATACAATCCTGATCATAATCCTGTTGTTCGGCGGGATTCTCTTCGCTGGATATAATCATATAAATGTAATGAAAAGAGAGATTGTTCCGATCAGTTATTACGGTGAAGAAGAAATCCCGGCAGAAGAGGAGAAGCCGGTCCCCAATATTATCTGCCAGAAGATCGGAGATATTATTGTTCTGGATATGAACAGCCCGGCAGATTCGTTTTACTGCCAGATAAACAACTATGTGAACAAAGATGGAGACTGCGACATATTTTTCTGGGGTTTTACATGGCGGTGGGCAGAGTTCAGCAGACAAGCAATGATGACACATTCATTCAATCTGTCCACATCCCTTCGGGAGACACAGAAAATACGGCACGTATACTACTATGTCGGCTCTTTATCCAGGGATGATCTGCTGCGGATCAATCCGGCTAAAGATGATTTGACAGAGCTGTACGATCATTCTGTTCTTCTTTACGAAAGAAGAAATGAATCCAATTAAAGCAGGGAACAAAAAGAAAACTCTCATGCAGATGAGAGTTTTTTTACAACTGGCGGAGATAGAGGGATTCGAACCCCCGCACGCTCGCACGTCTGCTGGTTTTCGAAACCAGTCCCTTCAACCACTTGGGTATATCTCCAGCGCAAACAAGATTATAGCATAACCCGGCTGAACATACCATGTTTTCGTAAAACGGGGTATAATCATCAGGCAGAAAGGAATTTGATATGAAAGCAGAGTTTTCAGAATACCTGACACAGACAGCCCCGGCAATCAGGACAATGATTGCCCGGCTGCAGGAACACTTTGATTATGTCAGTGTCCTGGCAACGGATTCAACCGGCTTCCGGATTTCCATCAGCCAGAAAGCCCGGGATATCTCATCGGAAACGATGATGACGGAACGGGGTAATGTCATCCGGGTTTACCGGGACGGTCTGTACAGTGAATATGCCTTCAACGAACCGGACCTTGCGCATCCGGAAGCACAGGCCGAAACCATCCGGCAGGCGCTGGAGAAACAAATTGAGCTGCTCCGGCTGACAGGCACGGAAGTTTATGAAACAGGGAAACTGGCGGATGAACCCCAGGAGCTGTTCGTTGAGATGGAGACCGGGACAATGCCGGAAGATGCTGACCTTGACAGTCTGGTGAAGGAACTGACAGCCGTGTCCGATGCGGCCATGAAGCAGGGGGAACACCTGATTGACTGCCGGCTGACTGCCCAGTCCACGCATGTATGCAAGATGTTCCTGACCCCGAACCGGGACCTGAGACAGAGCTACGTCTATTCCGAAGGAACAGTCATGCCGATGGCCATGAAGGACGGCCGCATGGAATACGCCTATGCCGGTGTGGCGGAACGGCAGGGGCCGGAGATTTTTGCCGGCCTGCGGGACAAAATGCAGGAAGCGGTCCGTATTGCCGAAGAACTGCTTACTGCCGAGCGGATTGAACCGGGTGAATATGATGTCATCACTACACCGGAAGTGTCCGGGCTGATTGCACATGAGGCTTTCGGCCATGGGGTGGAGATGGACATGTTTGTCAAGAACCGCGCCCTGGGCAAAGAGTATATTGACAAGCGGGTCGGTTCGGATCTGGTGACCATGCACGAAGGGGCACTGGCTGCGGTCAACGTGGCTTCCTATGCCTTTGATGATGAAGGAACAGCAGCCGGGGATGTCATCGAGATCGATCACGGCATCCTGAAGACCGGCGTATGCGATGCCCTTTCGGCCCTGCGCCTGGGCGTGCAGCCGACCGGCAACGGCAAGCGGGAGAACTTTGAGCACAAAGCCTACACCCGCATGACCAACACGATTTTCGAGCCGGGGAATGACAGCCTCGACGACATGATCGCCTCGATTGACTATGGTTACCTGCTGGCCGGCATGCAGTCGGGCATGGAAGACCCGAAGCATTGGGGTATCCAGTGCATTATCGAACGTGGTTATGAAATCCGGGACGGCAGGCTGACCGGCAGAGTTGTCACCCCGATCATCATGACCGGGTATGTGCCGGATGTGCTCGGCAATATCACCATGGCCAGCCGTGAGACCGAAGTGTTCGGCACCGGCGGCTGCGGCAAGGGCTACAAGGAGTGGGTCAAGGTCAGTGACGGCGGCCCGTATCTGAAGACGAAAGCGAGGCTCGGATGATGCTTGAAGAACTGAAGGAACTGCTGAAAGAAGCGGGAACAGATGCCTGGGAAATCACCGATCTGAAAACCCTGGCCTACGAATTTTACTTCATCCGGCACCGGCTGGATCAGAACCGCATCCGCGATACCAGGCATGTGACCCTGAAGGTGTACCGCCGGTTTGACGGTTTCCTGGGCAGCGCGAGCGCGGAAGTCATGCCGGGCAGTGACCGGGAGGCGATGCAGAAGCTGATCGGGGAACTGCAGGAACGCGCCCTGCTGATCCGCAATCCGGAATATACGCTCAATCCGGCTGTGCAGCACAAAGATGAGGAGACGCTGCCGGAGATCGGCACGATTGCCCGTGACTTCATCGAAGTCATGCAGGATCTGCCGGAAACCGAAACGGAAGACATCAACTCGTATGAGATTTTCACCACGGAGAATACCAGGCGGTTCATCACTTCCGCCGGTACCGCCGTGACCATGGTCTATCCATCAGCGTCACTGGAAGTCGTAGTCAATGCCCGTCAGGACAGACAGGAGATCGAACTGTACCGCATGTACACATCCGGTACCTGCGACCGGGAGATGCTGAAGAAGGAAATCAGCCGCACGCTGCAGACCGGCCGGGACAAGCTGCGGGCGGAAAGCACACCGGAACTGGGCACCTGCGATGTGGTCTTCTCCACGGATGCCGCCCTGCAGATCTATGAGTACTTCCTGAACCGGGTCAATGTCCGGATGAAGTACCAGGGCATTTCCGATATCAGTATCGGGGATGAGGTCGTTCCGGGGATGGCCGGTGACAGGCTGAGTGTGTCGGCGGCCAGGTATCTGCCGAATTCTTCCGCCAACCGCTCGTATGACAGTGAAGGCGCACCGGTGCGGGACCTTACACTGATCAGGGACGGCATTGCGGAAAACTTCTGGGGCGCCCGCCAATACGCCTGCTATCTGGGCCTGGACAACACCTTTATCCCGGGCAACTTCACTGTTTCCGGCGGCACCCGCACAGAAGCACAGCTGCGCCAGGGCCGGTATCTGGAAGTGGTGGAGTTCTCGGACTTCCAGGTCAGCCCGTTCAACGGCGACATGGCCGGCGAGATCCGTCTGGCCTATTACCATGACGGGGAAAAGGTGCGGATCGTGTCGGGCGGCTCGGTTTCCGGGTCGGTCCGGGAGCTGGCCGCGTACCTGTGCATGTCGGTCAATCAGGTGCAGTATGACCGCATGCTGGTGCCTGCGGTGCTGCGTCTGTCCGGAGTGACCGTAACCGGAATTGCCGGCTGAGCACGGTCACGCTGTTTACAGAGGGGAAATTGTGTTGAATTTGTGAAAATCCAATTGCCTAGGCAGTTAAAATATACTAAGATTATGCGTAGACGTTTTCGCGTCTGCATAGATTTAGGAGGAAAGAAATGAAAAAGTTTTATGCCGCATTACTTTCCGCAACGATGGCTCTGAGCCTGGCAGCCTGCTCCAGCAGTTCTGCCGCGACGCCGGAACCGAAAGAAGAAGAAACGGCAGAAGCAACAGAAGAACCTGAAGTTTACATGTCTGATGTCGCTGCCGCTTCCATCAAGCTTGCGGATACAGAAAATCTCGTTGAATACACGAGCTATCAGATCCAGCAGCTGGACTACCTGGTCACAGCGCTGGCTGAAGACCATGAGTACAATGCCAACTTCGTTGATGGCCTGCTCGAAAACGACCGTTTCGGCAACCTGACAGCCTGCCTGGCTGAATCCTGGGAACACAATGAGGATTCCACAGTCTGGACATTCCACCTGCGTCCGGGTGTCAAGTGGGTCACCAGCACCGGTGAGGAATATGACGAAGTAAAGGCTGATGACTTCGTTGCCGGTCTGCGGCATGGTGCGGAATTCGCTTCCGGCACCGGCTGGCTGATGGAAGGCGTCATCAAGTACTACACAGAATATGAAGGATCCGATTTCTCTGATGAGGAATTCGAAAAGGTCGGTATCAAGGCCCTGGATGACTACACAGTCGAATATACTCTTGAAACTCCGACACCGTACTTTGATTCCATGACAACATATGCAGTCCTGTATCCGGTCAACCGGACATTCCTGGAAGCCCAGGGTGAAGGCTGCAAGCTGGGTGCCCCGGACGAGAGTGCCTGCTCCTTCGGTACAACCGCAGCTGATTCCATTCTGTACAACGGCGGTTTCATCCTCGAATCCTATGACCAGGATTCCCAGATCACTCTGGTTAAGAATGACAATTACTGGGATGCCGAGCATGTTTATCTGAAGAGCGTCAAGCGTATCTATGACGATGGTTCCGATCCGTATTCCGGCATCCGTTCCTTCGAACAGGGTATCTACGTTGCCGCGCCGATCAGCGCCCAGTGGGAAAACTTCGACCAGTACATGGAGAAGTACAGCGGCTATACAACCGAATCCCTGCCGAACCCGACAGTCTTCGGTGTCGTCTTCAACATGAACCGCGAAAAGTTCGATCTGACAAATTACGCATCTGATGAAACACTGCGGGCCAACACCCGGGCAGCCCTGCTGAACGACAACTTCCGCAAGGCTCTGCGGGCTGCGTTCGACCGCAGCATCTACCTGCAGGTCAGTGCGCCGAAGCTGCTGGCTGACGCTACCCTGCGCAACATCAACAACGACCCGCAGGTTGTCCGTACATCCGATGGCCGGACATACGGCGAACTGGTAACTGCAGCTTATGCTGAAATGACCGGTGAAGCAGTTGACCTGAGCGACGGCCAGGATCCGTGGCTGAGCAAGGACGCTGCCCTGGATTACATCGCCAAGGCAGAAGAGGAAGGCATTGTCTTCCCGATCCACCTCGATATGCTGGTTCAGGAAACAAGCAAGCGTCTGGTTGACCAGGCCCAGTCCATGAAGAAGTCCGTTGAAGACAACACCGACGGCAAGATCATCATCGAACTGGTCATGGCTGACAATGACACAATCCGCAACGTTGCTTACTACAACACACTGCATGAAGAAAGCGACTACGACATCTCCACATTCACAGGCTGGTCCCCGGACTATGCTGACCCGAAGAGCTTCGTTGACATCTACAGCCCGACAAGCGGCTACTACATGTGCTCCATGGGCCTGACAGACGCCAACAGTGAAGACTTCGGTGATGATGACGAGATCAAGGAAACTGTCGGTCTGAATGAATATGAAAGACTGTACCGCGAAGCTGATGCCATCACTGATGACATGGATGCCCGTTACGAAGCATTTGCCAAGGCTGATGCTTACCTGATCAGCAGGGCCTTCTTCCTGCCGGGTCAGCAGCAGACCCGCAGTGTCCGCGTTACCCACGCGGTTCCGTTCACACGGGTTTATTCCACAACCGGCCTGACAGAATACAAGTACAAGGGCCTGAAGCTCCAGGAAGACATCGTTACAGCTGATGATTACAAGGCTGCCTACGACGCCTGGATGGCTGGTGAATAATCACTGTCTGAACAAGCAGAAATGAAGAGAACCGGAGAAATCCGGTTTTCTTTATGTCCGCCGGACCGGCCATGGCTGTGAGGGCACCGTACACCGCCTTTTCGGCAGGATCTTCTGCATGGAGTATTCCTGAACTTTACGACACTTTCATGATTACGGTATAGTTGTCTGTGATATAATATTTTGGTTCATCGGCTGATTTTTTTGTGTACCCTGCAAATTAATCGAAGCCGGATAAGGGGATTCGATATGAGAAAATATATACTGACAAGAATTCTCAAATCGATTCTGTCGATATTCGCTGTCGTATCGATCATTATCGTCATGCTGTTTACGATGATCGACAGAACCAAGATTTTTGAGAATGACCCGGTCCTGAAGAAGCAGAAGGGAGATGCCAGGACCACGTACATCTACAAGAAGTACGATGAGCTCGGCTACATGGACTACCAGAGAAAAGTGGATCTCTGCAAGGGCGTGTATGACGATGCATCGGATTATAATGCCTGCCTGGTGAACGGCTCCGAAAAGCAGGGGGAAGCGCTCGGTGTCTGGGAACGAAAGGGCTATACCGTAGAATATCTCAAGAGCGGGGACCCGCTTGTTTATCATGACTATTCCGCCCTGGAACTGCTGGGTCATTTCTATTCCCAGCTGATCGTGGTGGACAGCAAGAACGCAGTGCAGGATGAAGCCAATCCGGATCTGGAGCGGCGCTACTATATCGGCAAGAACCCGGCCAACGGGACGCCGGCCATTCTCTGCAGCGGCTGCCAGTACAAGTACCAGCTGTATTTCAACGGCTCGTTCCCGTTTATTCACCAGAACAAGATCACGTTCAACTTCGGCAATTCCTACCCGAGCAACCAGGGCATTCCTACGGTCCAGGTCATCAATGAGGGCCAGGGTGCCATCAAACCTTATGAACAGACGTTTGACACGGGCCTGACGGAAAGCAGCGCGCTGATCCAGACCAGCTGCCAGTACAAGCCGACCCTTGACAAACTTGACAGCAAGCGGTTCTCAGATCACTATGCCAGCTGCCTGTCGGCGCATGAATCTCCTTCCATGGTCGGAACTTCCTACCTGATGGGGATCATTTCGCTGATCATCGCCTATGCCTTCGGCATCCCGGCTGCGATTGACATGGCCCAGCACAAGGACAAGTTCCGTGACAAACTGGGCATTGCCTATATCAACCTGCTGGTGGCACTGCCGTCCATGGCCTTTATCTTCTTCATGCGTTCCATCGGCACCAAGCTTGGCCTGCCGGACAAGTTCCCGCAGCTGGGCTTCGGTGATATCCGTTCGTGGATCATGCCGACGGTGATCCTGGCCCTGCTGAGCACACCGAGCCTGATGATGTGGCTGCGGCGCTACATGATTGACCAGTCCAACGCGGACTATGTCAAGTTTGCCCGGGCCAAGGGTCTGTCGGAGAAGGAGATTTTCCGTCACCATATCCTGCGCAACGCGATCATCCCGATCGTCAACGGCATTCCGAGTTCCATCATTCTCTGCATCAGCGGCGCGCTGATCACCGAGTCGGCCTTTGCCGTACCGGGCATGGGAAAGATGCTGCCGAATGCCATCAACCAGCTCAACAACAACATGGTCATTACCCTGACATTCATCTTTACGGCACTGTCCATCCTGGCCGTGCTGATCGGCGACCTGCTGATGGTTGCCGTTGACCCGCGGATTTCCCTGACCGCTAAAGGAGGCGAGTAGTCATGAGCACATTACAGGACGACCGCTTCACGTTCCAGCGGGCCGAAGATACCGCTTCGGAGCACATTGCCGCGCCGCGGTATTCCTACTGGAAATCCGTGTTCCGCAAATTTTTCTCTTCCAAGCTGGCCATTGCCATGCTGATCCTGGCCGGCACGATTATCCTGCTTTCCATTTTCCAGCCGATGATCTCCGGATACTCCCCGCGGATTACCCCGAATATCAACCGGCCGGAAATGAAATACATCCGCCCCAACAGCACTTATTGGTTCGGCACGGATGACAAGGGAAACTCCCTGTTTGACGCTGTATGGGCGGGTACCCGCAGCTCCCTGATTGTGGCCTTTGCCGCGACTGCCATTTCAACGGTTGTCGGTGTGGCTGTCGGCATGTGGTGGGGTTTCTCCAAAAAGGTCGATGTCATTATGATCGAAGTCTACAATGTCATCGCCAACATCCCGACGCTGCTTATTGCCATGATCCTGGTTTATGCCATCGGTTCCGGCATGGGCTCGCTGATCTTTGCCCTGTCGGTCACCAGCTGGATCGGCACGGCGTATTTCATCCGTGTCCAGGTCATGATCATCCGTGACCGTGAATACAACCTGGCCAGCCGGTGCCTGGGCACCCCGACCTGGAAGATCATCACGCACAATGTCCTGCCGTATCTGATTTCGGTCATCATGACGATCATCAGCCGTGACGTGCCGGGCTTCATCTCCTATGAAGTCTTCCTGTCCATGGTCGGCGTCGGCCTGAACCGTGATATTCCGTCACTGGGCCAGATGATCCGTGACTACAGCCCGTACCTGATCAGCACCCCGTATCTGTTCTGGATCCCGGTTGCCGTATCGGCGGTAATTTCCGTTTCACTTTACATTGTCGGCCAGACCCTGGCAGATGCCAGTGATCCGCGCACGCACATGGTCTAAGGAGGTGCCTTATGTCAGAAAACAGGAATATCATTCTGTCAGTTAAGAACCTCGAAGTGAAGTTCAAGGTCAGAGACCGGATCCTGACTGCCATCCGCAATATCTCCATGGATTTTGAGGAGGGCAAGGTTGTGGCGATCGTCGGTGAATCCGGCTCCGGCAAGTCAGTCTTTACAAAAACCTTCACCGGCATGCTGGAAATCAACGGTGAAGTCTCCCAGGGGGAAATCTGGTTTGAAGGCCAGGATCTGGCCAAGATCACGAATCCGGCCGAGTGGGAAAAGATCCGCGGCAAGAAGATCGCGACGGTCTTCCAGGATCCGATGACTTCCCTGAACCCGGTCAAGACCATCGGTGACCAGATTTCCGAGGTCATCATCAAGCATCAGGGAAAATCAAAGAGTGAAGCGAAGCAGGTGGCGATCGACCTGATGGCCAAAGTCGGCATTCATAATCCGGAACTGCGTTTCGATGAATATCCGTTCATGTATTCCGGCGGCATGCGCCAGCGTATTGTCATCGCAATTGCCCTGGCCTGCCGGCCGAAGATCCTGATCTGTGATGAACCGACAACAGCTCTGGATGTGACCATCCAGGCCCAGATCATCCGGCTGATCAAGGACCTGGCCCAGGAATACGGCTTTACAACGATTTACATTACCCATGATCTGGGCGTGGTGGCCAATGTGGCCGACACGGTCGCGGTCATGTATGCCGGTCAGATTATCGAGTACGGCAGGGTGGATGAGATCTTCTATGACAGCCGGCACCCGTATACATGGGGGCTGATGTCCTCCCTGCCGCAGCTGGGTGAGAAGGGCGAGGAACTCTTTGCCATCCGCGGTACGCCGCCGTCGCTGTTCGAGGAGATCAAAGGCGATGCCTTTGCGCCCCGCAACAACTACGCGATGAAGATCGATTACGAAGAGGAACCGCCGTTCTTCAAGGTGTCGGACACCCATTATGCCAAGACATGGCTGCTGGATCCGCGGGCCCCGCATGTGGAGCCGCCGGCCGCGGTGCAGGAACTGCATGCGCGGATGCTGGCCCTGACGGCGAAAGGAGGGACTTACGGTGAGCGTGAATGAGACCATGAACGAAAAAGAAGAACTGCTTTCCGTTGAGCACCTCGAAGTCACGTTCAACAACAGCCGCAAGCACCGCTTCCGGGCGGTCAAGGACGCCAACTTCAAGATTTACAAGGGCGAGACATTTGCCCTGGTCGGTGAATCCGGCTCCGGCAAGACAACGATTGCCCGGGCCATTATCCGGCTCAACGATACCAGTGCCGGCGATATCATCTTCAAGGGCAAGAAGATCAACGGCAAACTGTCGGCTGAAGACAAGAAGTGGGTCCAGCGCAACATCCAGATGATCTTTCAGGATCCGGCTGCGTCCCTGAACGAAAGAGCGACGATTGACTACTGTGTTTCCGAAGGCCTGTACAACTTCAACCTGTTCAAGGATGAGGCGGACCGGGAAGCCAAGGTGGACCGGGCGCTGAATGAAGTCGGTCTTCTGCCGGAGCACAAGTCCAGATATCCGCATGAATTTTCCGGCGGCCAGCGGCAGCGGGTCGGTATTGCCCGGGCCATGATCATGGAGCCGGAGTTCATCATCGCCGATGAGCCGATTTCCGCCCTGGATGTTTCCATCCGGGCCCAGGTTCTGAACCTGATGAACAAGTTCAAGGAAGAGCGCGGGCTGACCTATATGTTCATCGCCCATGACCTCAGCGTGGTCCGCTACTTCGCAGATCGGATCGCCGTCATTCACAACGGCCGGATTGTCGAAGTGGCGCCTTCCGATGTCCTGTTCAAGTATCCGCTGCATCCCTATACGCACTCCCTGCTGCAGGCTGTGCCGATGCCGGACCCGGAAATCGAGAAGGCCAAGGAACTGGTTATCTATGATGAATCAAGCCGGGATCTCTCCGGCCCCAAGCCGCTGCTGCAGGAAATCCGCCCGGGTCACTTCGTCTTCATGAATGACCGGGAACGGGCCGAATACGAAAAGGTTCTGGAGCATCTCGAACAGCAATAAAAAAATACGGTTTCTGCCTGGCGGCAGCGACCGTTTTTTAATACATGAGAACATAGATGACCGTCAGGATCACAGCGATGGCCAGCATGATCAGGCCGGCCGGCAGGGCAGGGTAGGGCTGGGCGCCGCGCTCACTGCGGAGACGCTCCTGGTACGCCGTATAGGAACTGCCGCTGCTGCGCCAGGTAAAGAAACTGAAGATCCCGTCCTTCCAGAGAAAGATGATGAAGCCCCAGACCGCCAGCAGGCCGGAAAGGACCGACAGGGCATCAACAAACCGCAGCAGGAATGGTGCCTGCAGATTGCCGTACAGCGCGGCAAGGACAACAACACCGGCACAATAGCGCAGGACCGTCCGCTTCTCAGCGTTCAGTGCCATGACAGAGCCTCCTGCCGGTCCTTGTGTTCCGGTGAATCAGCACTGTAGAAAACCGCTTTTCCCATATACGCAGATATCATTTCCATACAATCACCTGTCATTATTCTACAGGATTTCAGATGGGATAAAAGATGAATAAGTAAATGCCGGATGCTGTAAGTATGCTATAATACTTTTGATTTCAGGAGGATTTTTAATCATGGGAGTTGTGGACAAACTCAGAAACTTCGTCGCACCTGTTGATGAGGAAGATGACGAAGAATACGAGGAAACAGAAGAAGTAGAATACAGACAGAGTGAGACAAAGCCTGTCAGCACGTACGAAACACCGAAGAATGCCAAGGTGCAGAAGCAGGTTTCCGCTGATACAAAGATGGTTCTGTTTGAACCGCGCAGTTTTGAGGAAGCGGAGGAAATCGCCCGCCACCTCAAGCAGAGAAGGGCAGCGGTTGTCA
Organism: Solobacterium sp.; assembly: GCA_017433125.1. GTDB lineage: Bacteria > Bacillota_I > Bacilli_A > Erysipelotrichales > Erysipelotrichaceae > Bulleidia. The sequence goes on along the minus strand of JAFRHT010000028.1, from coordinate 5,764 downwards.
ACCTGCACAAGCTGCAGCGTGACTATGCGCAGCGCACCATCGATTTCCTGACCGGTGTTGTCTTCGCGCTTGACGGCACAATCCAGAAGATTGGTCATAATGTCATTCTGTGCACACCGCGGTCCATCGGTGTTGACGGCGTGATTTCGCTCGACAATTCCGATGACTGATCATGCGGAAACGGAGGCGGTGCTGATCCGTCTTCACGATCTGCAGGAACAAAGCATGCGCTGGCAGAAACAGACCGAATCGTTCTTTCTGAACGAAGAAGAACTGGCGGCGGCGCAGAAGGTATTTTTTCCGTCGGAAACCGTGCGGTATGACGGCGGATACCAGGAAGCCCGGAAGAAAAAAGTCATCTTCAGCCCGGAAGGGGAAGATGACTTTTCTGATATTGTCTGCCTGATGGCGGAGATTGACAACCGCTTCCGGCCAATCGGCCACCGGGATGTGCTCGGGGCCCTGATGCATCTGCAGATCGACCGTCATTCCTTCGGTGATTTCTGGGTCGATGACAGACATATCTACCTGTACACAACCGCGGTCATGGGACGCTTTCTCTGTCAGGAACTGAACCGGATCGGCTCTCATTCCGTGTCGTTTTCCGTGATTGACGAACACCCGGTACAGGTCTTCCGGACCCGGACCTTTGAGAAGGTAATCAGCAGTGTCAGAGCAGACGCGGTGGTGGCGGCCCTGGCGGAATGCAGCCGGGCTGATGCCAAGGATCTGATCCGCCGGGGACTGGTGCAGCTGAACCATGTCACGCTTGCCGATGCGGATGAAGTATGCAATAATAACTGTACGATTTCCATCCGCGGATCGGGTCGTTTTGTGCTGAAAGAAGTGCTGCGGAAAACGAAAAAAGACCGCTGTGTTGTGGAATTCGAGCAGTTTATCTGAAAAGGGGACAGACCATGACAGCACCAAGGCCCACATTCAGGGTCATGAAAAACGGATATGACCGGTTTGCGGTCGATGATGCTGTGGAGCGGTATGCCCGGCAGGTAGAACAGCTGCAGCAGAAGATGGCCCTGTATGAGCAGGAACTCGTCAACGCCGAACAGCGTTACCGGGATCTTCTGAGCCAGTATCAGAATCTGGAGAATTCCCTGGAAGCCAGACGGCAGGCAGCGGACAATATCGCCCGGCTGTCACTGCGGGAAGCGAATGACATTATAGATACGGCACAGCACAATGCCGATGCGATTATAAGGGAGGCACTGAGCACCGCCCGGCTGATCCTGACGGATCTGTCGAAACTGTACGGCGATGCGGACAGTGTCAAGGCTACAACCCGGGCCAAACTGGAAGGGCTGCTTCACGAGCTGGATGAATTCCGGCTGCCGCGGATGCCTGACCTGAGATGGCTTCAGGAAGCAGAAAAGAAGATGCGTTGAACAGGACGCGCCGGTCAGACGGAAGTATAGAGAGCCTGCGGATGGTGCAAGCAGGACGGAACTCTGAAACGGACATCACCTGGGAGCAGTCGTTGTCTCCGCGTTAAGGAGAAGTCGAGGGCATGAAGCAATTCATGAACTAAGGTGGTACCGCGCACGAAAGCGTCCTTAGAAGATAAGGGCGCTTTTTATATCAGATAGTCAGGGAGGATAGAAGTATGGACTACAAGGATACACTGCACATGCCGAAGACCGGTTTTGAAATGCGGGGCAACCTCGCCAAGAAGGAACCGGGCATTCTGGCAGAATGGGAAGAGAAGGATCTCTACCATGAAATCGTAAAGCGGCATCAGGGACAGACACCGTTCATCCTGCATGACGGTCCGCCGTATGCCAACAACAACCTGCATGCCGGCACAGCCATGAACCGGGTCATCAAGGATTTCATTGTCCGCAGTCATTTCATGAGCGGTTACAATGCGGAATTCTTCCCGGGCTGGGATACCCACGGCCTGCCGATTGAGAATGCGATTCAGAAGCTGGGGGTAGACCGCAAGACCCTGTCGCCGGCTGAATTCCGTTCAAAGTGCGAAGAATATGCCAAGCAGCAGATCAAGATCCAGATGGCAACCGAAAAGCGTTTGGGCCAGATCGGCGAATTCAATAATCCTTATATCACCCTTGACAAACACTTTGAAGCCAGACAGATCCGCTCCTTTGCCAAGATGGCTCTGGACGGCCTGATCTTCCAGGGCCTCAAGCCGATTTACTGGTCACCGTACAGTGAAACAGCTGTAGCCGACTCGGAAATCATGTACTTTGACAAGAAGGACGCGACAATCTACGTAGCATTCGATGTGGTGGACGGCAACGGCATCCTGGATACCGATGACCGGATTGTCATCTGGACCACGACCCCGTGGACGATTCCGGCAAACCAGGCGATCGCGGTCAATGCGGATCTGCCGTATGTTGAAGTGCTGACGGAGCACGGCAAGCTCGTATTCGCCCGGGACCTCCTGCCGGTGCTGACGGAAAAGCTGCACCTGGAGAAGGCCGAGCGTCTGCGTTCCTTCAGCGGGCGTGAACTGGAACGGGTAAAGGTTGCCCATCCGCTGTACGGCCGTGAGGGACTTGTCATCCTGGCCGACTATGTCAGTGCCGAGGACGGTACCGGCTGTGTCCATATCGCCCCTGACCATGGTCTTGACGACTTCTATGTCAGCCAGCCGTACAACATCGGCCTGCTGCAGACGGTTGATGAGCGCGGCTGCATGACTGCCGTAGCCGGGCCGGAACTGGAAGGACTGTTCGTTGAGGACTGCTCGAAGAAAGTCATCACGATGCTCAATGAGCGCGGTGCACTGCTGGGCGTGGAAAATGTCGTGCACAGCTATCCGCATGACGAGCGTCTGAAGAAGCCGGTTTACTTCCGGGCAACCAAACAGTGGTTCTGTTCCATTGAAAAGATCAAGGAAGAACTGCTGGATCAGATCCAGAACCACGTGACCTGGTACAACGAATGGGGCCAGATCCGCATGTACAACATGATCAAGGAGCGCGGTGACTGGTGTATTTCCAGACAGCGCCTGTGGGGTGTGCCGATCCCGATCATCTACAACGAAGACGGCAGCCCGATCATGGAAAAGGAAGTCTTTGACCACATCGCCGGCCTGTTTGACGAGTACGGTTCCAACGTCTGGTTCGACCGGGAACCGAAGGACCTCCTGCCGGAAGGCTATACCAACGAAAAGTCCCCGCACGGCCTGTTCGTGAAGGAAAAGGACATCATGGATGTCTGGTTCGATTCCGGTTCGTCACACAATGAACTGCAGGCCCGCGGCTATGACTATCCGTGTGATCTGTACTTCGAGGGTTCGGATCAGTACAGAGGCTGGTTCAATTCTTCGCTGATCGTCGGCACAGCCACCAACGGCGGGGCCCCGTACAAGGCCGTCCTGTCCCATGGTTATGTCTGCGATTCCAAGGGTGAAAAGATGTCCAAGTCCCTGGGCAATGGTGTTGACCCGATGGATATCATCAACGTCAACGGCGCGGATGTGTTCCGTCTGTGGGTTATGATTTCCGACTTTACCCAGGATGTCCGTCTGGGCGATGCCAACATCAAGCAGGTCTCGGAACAGTACCGCAAGGTCCGCAATACCTTCCGCTTCCTGCTCGGCAATATCAATCCGGAAGACTTTGATCCGCAGAAGGACATGGTTGCCTATGAGGATCTCGAGCCGGTTGACCGCGATATCATGAACATTCTCAATGAGACGGTCAGAACCGTCCGGGAAGCAGTTGACCGCTATGACTATGTCCTGGCCAACAAGATCCTGATGAATGTCATGACCAATGACCTGAGTTCCTACTACTGTGACTTCACGAAGGACATCCTGTACTGCAGCGCTGCCGATGACAAGCGCCGCCGCCAGGTGCAGACAGTTTACTGGCACGCCTGCGACGTGCTGGTCAGACTGTGGGCGCCGTTCCTGGCCTACACCGCCGAGGAAGTCTGGAAGCACTTCAGCAACAATGCCGAGGATTCCGTTCATTATATGAACTTCCCGGAACCGGTTGTATATGCCGACCAGGAAGAACTGGCTGAAACCTTCGCCGCTGCCAAGGCAGTCCGTGATGATGTCCTGAAAGCCCTGGAAGACGCAAGAAACGAGAAACTGATCGCGTCGGCCCAGGAAGCCATGGTAACCATTGCCTGCCCGGCTGCCGAAAAGGAACTGCTGGAAAAGGCCCTGAACGGGGAAGTGGCACAGTGGCTGATCGTTTCCAAGGTTGTCTTCAGGGAAGCAGCTGAAAGAAGCGTCACCGTTGACCGGGCGCCCGGCACCAAGTGCCCGCGGTGCTGGAACTACACCGAAGAAGCTGACGAAGACGGCCTCTGCCCGCGCTGCCGCATGGCCCTGGCGCTGTCCCGCCGCTGAGGAATCAAGAACCGGAGCGATTGCTTCGGTTTTTTTCTTTCCCGGAATATAATGAATTTATCGCAGAAAGGGAGAATCTGAATATGAAAGAATTCGTCAAACAGCTCGCGGCTGAACAGAAGGAAACGCTGCGGGAAACCAGACACTATCTGCATATGCATCCGGAACTGAGCTTTGAGGAGTATGAAACCTCTGCCTATATCAAGGCAAAGCTGGCGGAACTGGGCATTCCGCTGGCGGAAGGCATTACCGGCACTTCCGTTGTCGGCATTATCAAAGGGGAACAGGCCGGTCCGGTGATTGCCTGCCGGGCAGACTTCGACGCCCTGCCGGTCGATGAGGAAAATGATCTTCCGTATAAGAGCGTTGTCCCGAATGTCATGCACGCCTGCGGTCATGATACCCATGCGGCGACCCTGCTTTCCTTTGCGGAAGTTCTTGTAAAGCATCCTGAACTGGTCCGGGGCACAGTCAAACTTGTGTTCCAGGCGGCTGAGGAAAAACTGCCGGGCGGCGCGGTCCAGCTCGTCAAGGACGGGGTCATGGACGATGTCGACTTCGGCTTCGGTTTCCACAGCGCCGCCGGGGTTGAATTGGGGAAGGTGGAGATCGCCGAGATCGACTCGGCGGCGGTCGGCACCTATGAAGTCAGAATCCACGGCAAGGGCGGCCATGGTTCCAATTCCAGCAATACCATCAACCCGATGCCGATTGCCTGCCTCGTCGGCACTGCCCTTAACCAGCTCCGGCCGGAAAAGATCAGCCCGCTGCACGGTACAACCGTAACGGTGGCGTATGTCCACGGCGGCACCATCCCGAACATCATCCCGGCAGAAGCCGTACTGGGCGGCAACATCCGCGTACTGCACAACGACGATCTTGAAGTCATCATCAGCCAGATTGAAAAGATTGCCAGGGGTATCGTGGAAGCCTGGGGCGCTGCCTGTGATGTCGATTTCATCAGGGGCTATCCGGCCAATGTCAATGATGCGAAACTGATCGATCTGGCGAAGAAGACGGTCGACGAACTGGGCTATGAAATCGTTGTCCCGCCGCAGAACCTCGGGGCGGAAGACTTCGCGTACTATGCCCTGGAAAAGCCGTGTGTCTATATCCATGTCGGCGGCGCCAACCCGGCTGACCCGCGGACGTACTCGCCGCACCACAGCAAGGGCTTCATGCTGGATGAAGACATGCTGGATATCGCCCTGGAATGCGAACTGGCTTTCTATCTGAAAGCTACCGGGCAGGCCTGAGAAAAGAAAAAAAGCGGGATACGATGTACTGATCCCCAAAAGTTGGACAGATAAATATTAGATTTGAACCAGAGACCTCATTTCTCTCCATTCGAGAGGAGTGAGGCCTTTTAAACGTTCTTTGATACGCTGATGATTGTAGTAATAGATATAGTCTGAAATG
>JAFRHT010000027.1 GCA_017433125.1 Solobacterium sp. | reverse complement strand
TATATGAGACGTCCGTCAATAGATGTGCACATAGTACTGCATGCCGCGCAGCGCACCCATGCCTTCTTCCTGGACCGTACCGACAAAGTGGATGTCACCCTTGGTCGTGATGCCGGCCTTGTTCAGCCCGCGCAGGGTGGACAGCACAGCAGCGCACCCTCTGGTGTCATCGGTAATGCCCGGGCAGTAAATCCAGCCGTTCTCCCGGCGGATTTCCAGCGGTGTATCCAGCGCGAAGACGGTGTCCATATGGCCTTCCAGCAGGACATTCTTGCCGCCGCCGGTGCCTTTTCTGACACCGACCACATTGCCGTATTCATCGATATGCACATCATCAAGTCCCTCTTCCCGGAACATTTCCATCAGCCGTGCGGCCTTCTTCTCTTCATGGAATGTCGGGGCCGGGATCAGGGTCAGCTCAATCTGCTTCTGGATGATGTTCTCCTGATCATCCTCCATGAACTGCAGGGCTTCCTGAACCTTGGCATCTGCGGTGACTGCCTTCAGGGCAGCGCTGACGTTTTCTGATACCTTATACTCCATAGTTTTCCCTCTCTTTTCTGTTTTAATCTTAGCATAAACACATAAAAATCAGTGCTTACATGCAGTTGTCCCTGCAGTATAATCATTTTTATGAAAAACAACAGGATACGCACCGGCATATTCCTTCTCTACCCGGTCTATGAAATCATTCAGGCACCGTTTATCTACATCACTTCCTGGGCTCTTGACTCCGGTTTCCGCGAGGATCTGCTCAGCATTCTGATCGGCGTCAGCTTCGCCGCTGCCTTTGCCGGCCAGTTCCTCTGGGGTATTCTCTCCGACCGCATCCGCAGCACCAGGAAGATCTTCCTGCTGTGCATGCTCCTGTCGGCCGTCGACTTCGCGGTGGTCTGGTCGGCCCGCAGCGACGCGGTCTTTGCCGTCTCATATACACTGCTCGGCCTGTTTGTGTCACCGATGCTGTCGATCATCGACGCCTGGGCCCTGGACCTGTTCGATTATGAAGGGACCTCCTACGGCAATGCCCGTTCCGTCGGCGCTGCCGGCTTTGCGGCGGCCATGCTCGGCATGGGCTATGCCATCCGGTTCTGCGGCTATATCATGATTCCGATTATTGCCGTGCTGTTCTCACTGATCGCGTTTGTGATCGGCCTGCTTCTGCCGGACAAGAAAGGCAGCCGCAGTTCTGCCCAGGGCATGAGTGCCGCTGACTTTGCGGCCATCATGCAGGCCCGCGGCTTCCTGTTCCTCATGGTCATTATTTTCCTGCTTGGGCTGACCATTGCCCCGCCCAACAACCTGAAAATCATGCTCATCCAGCAGGCCGGCGGTGATGTCAGTATCATGGGTGTGGACAATTTCCTCGGTTATGCCGTCCAGGCGGCTATGTTTGCCGTGGCCGGGCATCTGCATCCACGCCGTCCGTATCTCATGTTCGCCCTGTTTATCCTGATGACTGCGGCGGGTCTGGCCAGTGCGGCCTTCGCCGCCGATATCTGGATGATCTTCCTGTCGACCCTGCTGATTTACGCAGCCTGGTCGGTGCAGATCACCCTGCTGCGGCAGATCATCGCCGCCATGGTGCCGGAACGCTTCCATACCACTGCCATTTCCGTCAGTGACGCGGCCTTCACCCAGCTCTCCGGCTTCATCGGCCTGGCCGGCGGCGGGGTTGTGCTCGGCATGTTTAACCTGAAGACACTGATGCTGCTGTGCGTGGCCGTATCACTGCTGTCCTTTGTTTTGATGCTGATGCTGGCAGCCCGGCAGAAACAGGCAGAATAATGGTATATAATACAGACAATGAAAAGTCTGAAGAAACGCATATTCGATATCATTCAGATCGGTCACCGGGAAGACCTTCCCAGTGTTGCCTTTGATATTTTCATTGTCCTTGTCATCCTCACGAACATCACGGTCATCTTCCTGGAAACATTTGATGAGATGGCACCGTATGCCGGTATTCTGAACTGGCTGGATACAATCACCATAAGCATCTTCATCGTTGAATACGGCCTGCGCATCTGGACCGCCGAATACCTTTACCCGCATCTGACCCGGGACCAGGCCAAACGCCGGTTCCTGTTCTCCTATGACGGCATCGTGGACCTGCTGACCATCCTGCCGTTCTTCTTCCTGTCCGGCTTTGTCGTGTTCCGGATGCTGCGGGTGGTGCGTATCCTGCGCCTGTTCCGCATCAACGGCACGTATGATTCCTTCAACGTCATCACTTCGGTCCTCTATGAAAAAAAGAACCAGCTGGCCTCTTCGCTGTTCATCCTGCTGGTGCTGATGCTGGCGTCCAGCCTGTGCATGTACAGCGCCGAACACGATGTCCAGCCGGAAGTCTTCCGGAATGCCTTCTCCGGCATCTGGTGGAGCATGAGCACCCTGCTGACCGTCGGTTATGGAGATATCTATCCCATTACCGAACTGGGCCGGGCCATGGCAATTGTCATCTCCGTCCTCGGCGTCATGGTGGTGGCCATCCCCACCGGTATCATCTCCGCCGGCTTTGTCGAGAACTACACCGAAGCGGCCAACAGTTCCGCCCCGCTTGATTTCCAGCTGAAAACCATCCGGGTGGATATCGACAGTGAATGGCTGAATAAAACCGTGAACGAAGTCAAAGAACAGGCTGGTTACCAGATCCTGCTGGTCAAGCGGAACGGTGTAACGTTCCCGCCCCGGGAGGAATATCATATCCGCCAGGATGATGAACTGGCCGTATACCGGGAAGGAAAAAACAGCTGAATCATAACCACCCGTGAAACGGGTGGTTTGCTCTAAGGCTATAAGCCTTTTATCACAAGCCAGCGTCTTAAGGCGCTGGCTTTGCCATACTTTGTATGTCGAAGCCAACTTTGCATTTTCAACCGTCGCCGGCCGTCAAC
>JAFRHT010000026.1 GCA_017433125.1 Solobacterium sp. | reverse complement strand
GCAAGGTTTCGCTCCCTGGCTATTCTTTCCGGGCTCTTATGCCCTATCTTCCACTCGTTGTAGATTTCTATCTTATCTTCATAACTAAGTTTCATAAAAATACTCCCCAAAAGTTTTGTTCAACTTTTGGGGAGCACTTCACGATATCCCGCTTTTATTATGCTTACAGTTCGATCTTCTTGAACTGTTCCCAGGGCAGCCACGGCTTGCCGAAGTGGCCGTAATTGACTGTCTCGTGGTAGAACGGCTGGCGCATATGCAGCTCGTCAATCATATTGCCGACCCGGAAGTCGAAGTTCTTGAGGATGATGGCGAGCAGTTCTTCTTCGCTGTATTCGGAAGTGCCGTAGGTCTCGATGTTGACGGACAGCGGCTGTGCCTTGCCGATGGCATAGGAGAGCTGCAGCAGGCACTTGCGGCAGAGGCCGTTGGCAACCAGGTTGCGGCAGACATACCGGGCATAGTAAGCTGCGGAACGGTCAACCTTGGTCGGATCCTTGGACGAGAAGCAGCCGCCGCCGTGCGGAGCGTAACCGCCGTAGGTATCAACTGCGGTCTTGCGGCCGGTTGTGCCGCTGTCACCCCAGCTGCCGCCGACAACGAAGCTGCCAGACGGGTTGATCAGATACTTTGTGTTTTCATCCAGGTACTTCGGGTCGATCGTCGGCTTGATGACATTTTCGATGATCAGTTCCCGCAGCTGTTCCTGGGTGACATCAGCCTTGTGCTGGGTGGAAATGACGATGGTGTCAATGCGCTTCATGACACCGTCATCATATTCGCAGGTTACCTGGGTCTTGCCGTCCGGACCGAGGAAGTCAACCGAGCGGCGGTAGCGCTCGAGGTGCTTGGCCAGCATGTGGGCCGCGTCAATCGCGAACGGCATGAAGCTGATGGTTTCATCACAGGCATAGCCGAACATGATGCCCTGGTCGCCGGCCGCCACTTCGTCATGCGCAACCGCACTGTTGATTTCGGCGGACTGCTTGTTAACCTTGACCAGGACGTTGTACTCTTCGGTATAGCCGATATCCTTCATGACCTGCTTGGCAATGGCTTCGTAGTCAATGACGGCAGTGGTACCTGCTTCACCATAGACCAGGATCAGGTCATCCTTGATGGTGGCTTCAACTGCCATGTGGGCATACGGGTCCTGGCGGATGGCTTCGTCGAGAATGGAGTCGGCGATCAGATCGCAGACTTTGTCGGGATGTCCGCTGGTAACGGACTCAGATGTGAAATAGAATTTTGACATAAAATAAAAACTCCTCCCTGTCTGTCTTTTGAAACGAACCGTGAAAGAGCTCACATTACTCTTTCTTTATCGCTGTCAGCAGTACCACCTTGCCGTGTTTTTTGCACGGTAGGTTGGTATGAGGCCGGCGAGCTGACTCTCTTGCCTCATTCTTGATAAAAGACAATAAGTATTCTGCCACAATCAGGACAGAAATGGAAGAGATAATTAAAAAATTTATGATCGGAATCATGTATAATGATTCTGTATGAACAACATGGACGACCGCGTAAAACAGAATATATTCACATTGACGGTATCCGGACTGCTGATTGTTGTGGTCTGGTTTATTTTCAGTCAATGGGCCAGTGTGGCGGGCTTCTTCGGAAAGATCCTGAATGCCCTGACCCCGTTTGCCTTTGGCCTGGGCATTACGTTTGTGGTCATGCCGCTGCGCAATATCATTGAAAACAAGTGGCTGGCCAAACGGAAGTGGAAGCTCCAGACAAAACGCCGGCTTTCCGTACTGACGTCAATGATTATCTTTATCCTGATCATTGCCAGTTTCTTCATGGTGCTGATTCCGCAGCTGTCAGACAGTATTTCGCAGCTGATCGGAAACATGGAAAGCTACATGGCAACGCTGCAGGACATTATTGCCAGACTGTCCGAGAATTCCCAGTGGGCTTCACTGGCTGACGCGGTTTATGAAAACTTCCGCAGTACGATCATGTCCTTCATCACCGGGACTGCCGGGGTTGTCAGCCGGGTTGTGACCTATTCCGTTTCCCTGGTGCGCGGGGTCTTCAATTTCCTGATCGGCATGATTATCGCGGTCTACCTGCTGACGGATACGGAGAAGTTCCTTTCCCAGGCGGCGGCCGTCTGCTACAGTATGCTGCCGAAGCACTCGGCGGACCGGGTGATCGAAGTGGCAGGCCTGAGTGGCCAGATGCTGAACCGGTTCATCTTCGGGAAACTGCTCGATTCGCTGATCATCGGCATCTTCTGCTATATCATGACAGAACTGCTGAAAATTCCGTATGCGCCGCTGATTTCGTTTATTGTCGGCCTCACGAATATGATTCCGGTCTTCGGGCCGTTTATCGGGGCGGTGCCGTCTATCTTTATCCTGCTGATTATCCAGCCCTCAAAAGCACTGGAATTCGGCATCTTCATCATCGTGCTGCAGCAGATTGACGGCAACATCATCGGACCGTACATTCTCGGGGATTCCATGGGCCTGCCGCCGATCTGGATCATGTTTGCGATTATCGTCGGCGGTGCGGTCAACGGGGTGCTCGGCATGTTCCTGGGTGTACCGGTTTTCTCGGTCATCTATGTGCTGTTTACCCGGTTTATCAAAAAGCAGTTGGCGGAAAAGAATATCAGGATCAACCCATAGGACAGGCAGGACATATTCTGTTTCATGACAGAATCGCCTGCAACAGACAAAAAAAGCGATCCGCTTAAAACGGATCGCTTTTATATATGCCGGGTTACAGCTTGAACAGCATGTCGGCGTAGGTCGGATACGGATAGTTCGCTGCCGACGCAATTTCTTCATATGCGTCAATGACAGCCCTGATCTCTCCGGCCAGCGGCATGATCTCGTAGTAGATCTTCTTGCCGCATTCGATATGGTCTTTGATCTTCATGACTTCGGTGAAATCATGGTCCAGCTTTTCGCTCAGGGCATACAGATCATCACACTGCTTCGAAACCAGTTTCAGATGATCCTTGACGTATGCCGGCGCTGCCTTGCCGGCGGCTTTTTCCGTTTCCGCCAGGAGGGTAAGCTCATCACACATGGCCGGCAGGATATCCTTGCGGATCATGCCCAGCAGGGTGCGCACTTCAATCCCGATCGTGCTCGGATACTGTTCGGCAAACACTTCATATCTGGCCCGCAGTTCACGCTCATTGTAGATTCCGAGTTCCGTCAGCATCTTCACGATTTCCGGCTTGGCCAGCACTTCCACCGATTCAATGTAGGAACGGATGTTCGGCAGACCGCGCTTCTCCGCTTCCTTGACCCAATCTTCGGAGTAACCGTCACCGGTGAAGAGGATCCGCTTGTGCTTCCGGATGATATCCTTGCAGATTTCGAGCGCCTTGGCCCGGACATCCTGGAGATACTTGATGCCGTCCAGTTCAGCGGCGATTTCGTCCAGTGACCAGGCAAAGATCGAGTTGAGGATGCAGTTCGGCATGGCTCCGGACATAGAGGAACCGGTCATGCGGAACTCGAACTTGTTGCCGGTGAAGGCGACCGGGGATGTCCGGTTGCGATCGGTGTTGTCATGCGGCACGTAGGACAGGCCGTGGATCGGGGTGAAGTCAGCAGCCTCACCGGCCTTCTTTTTCTTAGTCTTCGTGCTGATCATATCCATCAGGATATCTTCAATATAAGTACCCAGGAAGATGGAGATGATGGCCGGCGGCGCTTCGGAAGCACCCAGGCGGTGATCGTTGCCGACGCAGGAAGCACTCATCCGGAGCAGGTCCGGGAAGGTATCAACGGCTTTGACGAACGCACAGATGAACAGCAGGAAGCGGATGTTTTCCGCCGGCTTGTCACCCGGGGCAAACAGGTTCTGCCCGGTGCTTGTGGTCAGGGAGTAGTTGGTGTGCTTGCCGGAACCATTGATGCCGGCAAACGGCTTTTCGTGCAGCAGGCAGACCAGGTCATATTTTTCGGCGGTCCGCTTCAGGACATCCATGACCACATGGTTCTGGTCAATCGCCACCGCGGTCGGGCCGTATACGCAGGCCAGTTCAAACTGGGCCGGTGCGGTTTCATTGTGCTCGGTCTTGGCATAGATGCCCAGTTCCCAGAGCTGCTTGTTGATGTCCTTCATGAACGATGCAACCCGGGTCGGGATGGAAGCCTGGTAATGATCTTCCAGTTCCTGTCCCTTCGGGGCGCGGGCACCGAACAGGGTCCGGCCAGTGAAGCGCAGGTCATCCCGGAGATCGAAGTATTTGCGGTCAATCAGGAAGTATTCCTGTTCCAGTCCGCATACCGGATAGACGTATTTGACATCCTTGTCGCCCAGCAGGTTGACAATCCGTGTGGCAGCCTTGTTGAGAACCCGGATGGATTTCAGGACCGGGGCCTTCTTGTCAATGGAATCACCGCTGTAGGAAACGAATATGGTCGGAATGTGCAGGACATTGTCCACGATAAATACCGGGCAGGAAATATCCCAGTACGTGTAGCCGCGGGCTTCATAGGTGGAACGCAGTCCGCCGCTCGGGAAACTCGATGCGTCCGGTTCGCCCATGATCAGATTCTTTCCGGAGAAATGCGCAAACGGCTTGCCGTTCTTGTCCGGCTCCACAAAGCTTTCGTGCTTTTCCGCGGTTGCGCCGTTCATCGGCTGGAACCAGTGTGTGTAATGTGTGCAGCCGCGTTCCATGGCCCAGCGCTTCATGGCATGGGCGATCGCGTCAGCTGTCGGCCGGTCCAGTGTCCCTTCATCCGCAACAGTCTTCTTCCACTGCTTATAGACAGGACTTGGCAGACGTTCCTGCATGGCCTCATCATCAAATACCATGCACCCGAATCTCTCAAATGGAGCTTCCATAGATCGATTTCCTCCTTATGAAGACAATTAAAAAACCATGCAAGCACGTCGTCAAGAAAAAGTTAGAAAAAAATGAGAAAAATCCGCAAAAAACCGGAAAAGTTTGAAAAAAACTATGAAAAAAACAGAAAAAATAAAAAAATCCCCGGAAAAACCGGGAATTCTGCTGTGTTTTCAGAATCTGAAGCCGTTGTAACCCTCGAACGGATTGATGGCATATTCCGTGTCCAGTTCGACTTTTGTGACTTCCGGAATCTCATCCATCAGGATTGCCTCGATACCATCGGTCAGTGTGGTGTCAATGGCCATACAGCCGGCGCAGGCCCCCAGCATGCGGACCTTGACGACCCCGTTCTCAAAATCAACCAGCTGGACATCGCCGCCGTCGGCCTGGATGTACGGTCTGATCTTATTGATGGTCTTTTCAATCCGTTCCAGCAGTTCCGGATCATATGTACTATATGTACTGACTGTTTCTGTTGTTTCTGTCATATTGGTTTCCTCCTAAAGCAGGTAATGGATCATCAGCGCGACGATACAGCCAAGCGTAATGCCGCCGAAGACTTCGATCCAGCGGTGCCCGAGCACATCCTTCAGTTTTATATTGTATACCGGATTTTCAAATTCGGTGTTCAGATGCTCCTGAACATCCCTGGCCAGCTGTTTTGTCAGGCGGATATTCTGGCCGGCGTAATAACGGACGTTGGCCGCGTCATAAACAACGATGACGGCCAGGGCCAGGGTGACGGCAAACAGCGTTGAACTGAAGCGCTCCTGCAGACCGACAGACAGGGACAGGGCTGTGACCAGGGCACTGTGCGAACTCGGGAAGCCGCCGCTGTCCTTGATCAATGACAACTTCCACTTCCGGTGGAGCCCGAAATAGATAATCGGCTTAAGCCACTGTGCCAGAAGCGCCGCAATGACAGCAGACCAGAAAGGGTACATCGAACGGATCATGTTTCACCTCGCGCGTAATAGTATAGCATACGGTGGGAAAGCTGTGCTAAAATAAAACGCGGATTCGGAAGTTATATGTCATATCAAATTGGTCAGATTGTCGAAGGCAAAGTGACCGGGATTCAGTCTTACGGAGCGTTTGTAAGCCTGGATCCGAAAACCAGCGGGTTGATCCACATCTCGGAAATCAGTGACGGCTTCGTGCGTGACGTCGGACTGTTTGTGCATGTCGGGGATACTGTCAGGGTCAAGGTCATCGATTATGATGAAAAAGAACACAAAGCAAAACTCTCGCTGAAAGCGTTGAACAGACACCGGCCCAAACAGCGGCGCCGCATGTCCATGCAGAGAGTTTCTTTGCCGTCCATGCGCATCGGGTTTTCTTCCATTGCGGAACATCTGGACGGCTGGATCAGGGATGCTGAAAAGGAGGCAGGCAAAAAATGATGAAATTTGACGCAGCTCACGGATTGCTGAAAGAGGAGATCGGCACCTATCAGGAACAGGTAAGCCGGATTCACCGCATGATTCATGAAAAGACAGGCCCCGGCGGGGACTTCCTCGGCTGGGTCGACTGGGCAGAAACAGTTGACCATGAAGAAGTCAGCCGGATGAAAGCCCTGGCGGAACAGTGGAAGGGGAAGTTCGATGTCCTGGTGGTATGCGGTATCGGCGGTTCCTACCTGGGAGCCCGGGCCGCGATTGAGATGATCCGGGGACTCTATCCGGAAGACGGTCCGGAAGTTGTTTTTGCGGGCAACACATTCTCAAGTACATACATGGCCCAGGTGCTGAAGCATCTGGAAGGAAAGAGCGTTCTGCTGAACGTCATCTCCAAGTCCGGCACAACCACCGAGACTGCCCTGGCTTTCCGTATGCTGCGGCAGTTCATGGAAGAGACATACGGAACTGAAGAAGCAGCGAAGCGGATTTTCGCGACAACCGATAAGGCCCGGGGGACGCTCAAGGCCCTGGCGGACGAAATGGGCTATGCGACGTTTGTCATTCCGGATGATATCGGCGGTCGTTATTCCGTCATTACTTCCGTCGGCCTGCTGCCGATGGCCCTGATGGGCATTGACCCGGATGAGGTTCTGCAGGGTTACACAGATGCCAGCAGGGAACTGAATACGGATGATCTTGCCGTCAATGACGCTTACCGTTATGCCGTCAGCCGGCGGATCCTGGAAAAGCAGGGCTATGACGCGGAAATGTTCGTCAGCTATGAACCGCAGCTGGGCATGCTGGCAGAATGGTGGAAGCAGCTCCTCGGTGAATCGGAAGGCAAGGATGGCAAGGGTATCCTGCCGGATTCCGCTGTCTTCTCCACCGACCTGCACAGCCTTGGACAGTTCGTGCAGGAAGGCCGCAAGATGCTGTATGAAACCATCCTGACAATTGACAATGTCCCGCAGGATGTCATCGTGCCGGAAGACGCGGAAAACCGTGACGGCATGAACTACCTGGCCGGCAAACCGATGAGCTGGGTCAACCGGATGGCATTTGAAGGAACCCTGGAAGCGCATGAAAAGACCGGCGGCGTGCCGAACCTGCTGATCAGCGTACCGGATCTTTCCGCTTACAGCTTCGGGTATCTGTCTCACTGGTTCTTCATTGCCACAGCCATGACCTGCTACATGCTGGATATCAACCCGTTCAACCAGCCGGGTGTGGAAGTGTACAAGAAGAACATGTTCCGGCTGCTCGGAAAACCGGAAAAATAATTCAGAAAACCGCATGACAATGCGGTTTTCTTTTGCCTCTGCACGACAGTATGCCGGGAATATATGTGAAATATCTATCAACATCCTGACGACGTCCGTGTTACTATATAAGACAAGAAAACCAGAATCAGGAGACAGACAAATATGGGAATGAGAGGCGTACATACATCAATCAATGATATTCGCAGGGCGGTCTTTGCCGAAGTGGCAAAGCTGTCTTATTACTACCAGCCGGGTGATCTGTCCGAGATGGAAAATATTCCGTACCGGATTATTCCGGGTGAGGTTTCAACCTACCGTGAGAGCGTTTTCCTGGAAAGGGCGATCGTCAAGGAACGGATGCGGCTGGCCATGGGGCTGCCGCTGCGTACGGCCGCAGAGCATGCGCCGGTATCCGCCGGGGCGGAAGAAGCAGTTTATCCGGAAAAGTATTATCAGCCGCCGCTGATCAATATCATCAAGTTTGCCTGCCATGCCTGCCCGGACAACCAGGTAGTCATTACCGATCAGTGCCAGGGATGTCTGGCCAGGCCCTGTTCACAGGTCTGCCCGAAGGACGCGATTTCCTTCAGCCGCGGCCAGGGGCATATCGATCCGGAAAAGTGCATCAAGTGCGGCAAGTGCATGACGGTCTGCCAGTACGGTGCCATTCTGCGCATGCAGCGGCCGTGTGCGGTTGCCTGCGGTATGAAAGCCATTCACAGTGATGAATACGGCCGGGCCGAAATCGATCAGGAAAAGTGCGTCAGCTGCGGCATGTGCCTGGCCAACTGCCCGTTCGGGGCGATTGCCGACAAGGCCCAGATCTTCCAGTGCATCCAGGCGATCCGCAGTGATACGCCGGTTTATGCCGCGATTGCCCCGGCGGTGGCCGGACAGTTCGGCAAGGACCTCGGACCGGGCAAAATGCGGGCGGCGTTCCGTCAGCTCGGCTTTGAGGATGTTGTCGAGGTGGCCATCGGTGCTGACCTCTGCACCCTGCAGGAAGCTGAGGATTTCGTGAAGGAAGTCCCGGAAAAACTGCCGTTCATGGGCACATCCTGCTGTCCGGCATGGTCAGTCATGGCCAAGCGGGAATTCCCGCAGTATGCTGAATGCATCTCCATGGCCCTGACTCCGATGGTTCTGACCGGTCGGCTGATCAAGAAGGAACATCCGGAATGCAAGGTGGCCTTCATCGGTCCGTGCGCAGCCAAGAAACTGGAAGCCAGCCGCCGCTCTGTCCGTTCGGATGTTGACTTTGTCCTGACATTCGAGGAAGTCCTGGGCATGTTTGAAGCGAAGGAAGTGGACTTCGCGGCTCTTGAGGAAATGGAAATCCCGAACAGCGCCAGCGGCGACGGCAGAGGGTTCTCCGTCAGCGGCGGGGTGGCCAGTGCTGTTGTCAACTGCATCAGCCAGCTGTATCCGGACCGGGAGGTCAATGTGGAACATGCCGAAGGCCTGGATGAATGCCGGAAGATGCTGATGCGGGCCAAGGCGGGCAAACTGAACGGATATCTGCTGGAAGGCATGGCCTGCCCGGGCGGCTGCGTCGGCGGTGCCGGTACAGTCCAGCTGATTCCGAAGGCGGCCCAGGAAGTTGCCAAGATCAAAAAGAATTCCGGCAAGGCCCATGCTTATGAAAGCAGCTACCGGTCTGTCCTGCCGGATCTGGAAGAGTGACAGCTGCCGCGTCTTTCCAGATGGCTTTACAATAGTTTTTACGGAGTAACCATGAAGAAATGCTGATACCGGAAAACTGAAAAGAAGTTTCTGCAACAAAGTGTTTTTCAGTGTTCCGGAGGCAATATGAAACATAATCTGAACGTCATGCTGGCAGTGTCATTTCTGCAGGGCATGGTATTTTACGCATCTGTCGCCACGCTTTACCGGCTGCATGCGGGCATCACCTTATCACAGATCACACTCATTGAAAGCGTCAGTTTTGTCGTGACGCTGGCTTTTGAACTGCCCTGGGGCATTGCCGCGGAACGGATCGGCTACCGGCGGACAATGATCCTGTGCAGTTTTCTTTATTTTCTTTCCAAAGTCATTTTCTGGCAGGCAGCGGGATTTGGCCTGTTCCTGGCAGAACGGATTGTCCTGGGGATCGCCCTGGCCGGTCTGTCCGGCGTGGACAGCAGCGTCGTCTATCTTTCCGCCGGGCAGGAGCAGTCAGAAAAAGCCTTTGGCATCTGGGGTGCCTGTGGCACTGCCGGCATGCTGGCGGCATCGGGTGTTTCCCTGCTGCTGGGGGAACGGTACCGGCTGATGGCACTGCTGACCGCAGGGGCTTATGGCCTGGCGGCACTGCTGGCATGCACCCTGAAGGAGATGCCGCAGGCGGAAGGAAAAGCCCTGTCTTCGGGGCAGATGATACAGATATTTCACCGGGCAGCAGGGAACAGAAAACTGCTGGCGGCAGCGGTTCTGGCAGGTCTGCATGCGGAGGTGATCCGGCTTTTGACCGTGGTGCTCAACCAGCCGGTGCTGCTGGCTGCCGGGATGTCAGTCAATCTGATCAAAATGCTTTATATTATGGCGGCAGCGGCCGGTGCCGGCGGTGTACTGTCCTGGCGTTTTTCCCGGTTTCTGGGCCGCCGCCGGGCCGGTACTTTCATCCTCGGCGCAGAGGTTCTCTGCTGTGATCTCCTGGGTTTTGTCAGCCGGCCGGTTCCAGCCGGTTTATGCATCCTGATCCTGGCCCTTGGCGAGAGTCTGATGATCCCGCTGCTGACGGCCGTTCAGCATGAATCCGTCAATGGTGAAAGGGCGGCTATGATGAGCGCGGCAGCGGCAGTGGCAGAACTGTCAGCAGTTCCGGCGGATCTTGTGACAGGCATTCTGGCTGAAAGAAGCCTGCGTATCAGCCTGCTGGCAGCCGCGGCAGTACTGCTGATCCTGCTGGCTGTCTGGCGGGTTCTTCCGTCAGAAGAAAAAAGCGGCCGCAGCCGCATTAATTCAGTTCAAATGTAATCCTATCGTCAAGACCGGCGGTCCATGCAACAAAGAAACTGCCGGTTTTTTTGCCTTCCGTCTGGTCAGGGACCTGGCCGGCATCCATGATCCATACGGCTTCACAGAAGGTTCCCGGATGCGCCTGGCAATAACGTTCAAGCAGCTGTCTTCCATCCGGCAGGGACATGACAAACAGGGCAGTGGACAGACAGTCGGCGGCCCCGGAGTCTTCGGTGATTACCGTTACGGAACGGTAGCGGTCAGCAGGATACAGTGTTTCGGGATCAATGATGTGATGGTAACGTTTCCCATCCTCACCGATATAGTAGCGCTCGTAATCACCGGATGTTACAAACGAGAATGCCCCGGGCAGTTCCACCAGCAGCATCCGTTCCCCGCCGTCAGGATTCTGGATCCTTACAACCCAGGGACTGCCATCCGGCTTTGAAGCCAGCGTGCGGTTGTTTCCCCCGGCGTTGATAACGGCACTGGCCGGCTGCAGTTCCGCCAGCATCTGTGCGGCCCGTTCCACGGCAAAGCCCTTGGCGATCCCGCCGACATCCAGTGACATCTCCGGATCAGTGATGAACACGGTCGAGTTCTCTTCGTCAATGATGACGCTGTCCCAGCCGCTGTGCGCTGCTGCTGCCTGCAGTTCGGAGATATCCGGCACCGGGGCTTTGGTGCCGCCGAGGTTCAGTTCAATCCCCCGGTCACGGTAATTGTGCCAGACCTGCAGCAGGGCGCCCATCGTGACATCGAAACGCCCGTCGGAGAGTTCATGGAACTCACGGGCCTGCAGCAGCATCTCAATGACTTCCGGAGAAGTTTCCACCGGGGCAATGCCGGCGTTTTCGTTGATCGTCCGGAGGTTGTTCAAACCTTCGTAGTTGTTGTAGATGTCGAACAGATCGTTGTAATGCCGGAGTTTTTCCTGCACCAGGCTGAAATGCCGGGTGAATTCCTCTTCGGAGGATACCCACTCCTGCATGGTGACGACAGTATCAAAGCCTGCTTCGGTTGTCACGGCGGAGTACCTGCCCGGCAGTTTGTCATTTCCCGGTGACGGGCCCGGAGCGCATCCGGCCAGCAGGCTCAGGGCAAGAATCAGTTTGGCTTTACATGTTTTCTTCATTCGTAACGATAATACCGTGTTTGCACCCGTCTAATTATAGTAAAGGGCCATGATTAATGATATAATTCAATCGTTTT
The DNA here is from genome assembly GCA_017433125.1 of Solobacterium sp. Lineage (GTDB taxonomy): Bacteria > Bacillota_I > Bacilli_A > Erysipelotrichales > Erysipelotrichaceae > Bulleidia. The sequence goes on along the minus strand of JAFRHT010000026.1, from coordinate 14,024 downwards.
AAGAGGAAGGGTGTAAACAGTATGTCATTTTTAACCGGACCGATGCATCATCATCTGGAAGGGCATAAGGATCTTACCAACCATAAGGAAATCCTCAGGCTGGAAGAACCCGATGTCATCTGGATCCCGCTTAACAACGGGGCCGCTCCCTGTACACCACTGGTCAATGTCGGGGACGAGGTGAAAGTCGGCACTAAAATCGCGGAAAGAAATGATCATTTTTATCTGCCTCTGTTCTCACCGGTTTCCGGTACCGTCACCGGTATTGAGAAGAAGATGAACAGTGCTATGAAAATGGTCGATCACATGCGTATTGAGAATGACCATAAGAAGACGGTCGAAAAGCCTTTCGAACCTTTCGACTACGAAAAGGCAACCCGGGAAGAACTGCTGGACTTCGTAAAGAATGCCGGTATGCTCGGCCTTGGCGGTGCCGGCTTCCCGACGTACGTCAAGTATCTGAAACCGGAAGGCATCAAGTCATTCATCATCAACGGTGTGGAATGTGAGCCGTATCTGACCACTGACTACCGCAGCATGATGGATAATCTTGAACTGCTGAAGACAGGCGTACTGGCCATGTTCAAGCTGAGCAAGGCGGAACGGGGCTGTGTCGCTGTCAAGGAAGACAAGGTTGATCTGATTGCCGAACTGAAGAAGACGTTTGAGGGCACGCCGATTGAGATCCGTACCGTCCCGGACATTTATCCGGCCGGCTGGGAAAGAACGCTCGTCTGGCTGCTTGAACAGAAGCGGTATGACCGCCTGCCGGCAGAAGTCGGATGCATCATCAACAATGCATCCACGGCGATTGCACTGGCTGACGCGCTGCTCAACGGCATGCCGGTCACCCACAAGCTGGTGACGGTTTCCGGTGACGGCGTTGCGGATCCGCACAACGTATACGTTCCAGTCGGAACAACAGCCCATGATATCGTGCAGGCCTGCGGCGGCTACACTTCCGAAGACTGCATGATCATTGCCGGCGGCCCGATGATGGGCTTTGCCATTCCGAACGATACGTTTGTCATCGGCCCGGCCAACAACGGTCTGACTGTTCTGAAACACGAACCGCTCGATGTCGTCAAGTGCCTGCGCTGCGGCAAGTGCACGGAAATGTGCCCGTCCGGTCTGGAACCGGTCCGGATCAACAACGCGGAAAAGGTCAAGGACATTGAGACACTGAAGAAACTGGACACGCTGTCCTGCATCGAATGTGGTCTGTGCAGCTATATCTGCCCGTCTAAGATTGATGTGACAGAGGGTATCCGCAGAGCCAAGCGCTATCTGGCGCTTGCGAAGAAGTAAGGGGGAAATGAAACATGAAGCTTACTTTTGAACCGGCTCCGCATTACAGAAGTCCTCAGAGCACGGGCAGCATCATGAAGGAACTGACGCTGTGCCTGTGTGCGGTCACCCTGTTTGCGGTCATCTACTATACGATGGCATTCGGGGCCAGCTATGGTCTGCGGGTTGTCATCATGATGGCTCTGGCCGTTCTGGCCGGATGCGCCACTGAAGCAGTTTATTACAAGGCAACAAAGCAGGATGTCGTGAAGGGAATCTGCTCGTCTTATCCGTGGGTAACCGCCATGATCCTGACGCTGATTTCCTCGATTGACAACAGCTACTATGCAATCGTCGTTTCCGTCGTGATTGCCATTATCTTCGGCAAGCTGGTCTTCGGCGGTTTCGGGCAGAACATCTTCAACCCGGCAGCTTTCGGTGAAGCCATTCTGATGAACAGCTTCGCAGCTGCCAAGAGTGCTGACTTCGCCACCGGCGCTACACCGACCCAGGCTATAAAAACCTACGGCTGGATGCTGTCGGCGGAAAACTTCGGCCCGATGGTTGAAAGATACGGCGGTCTGGGCAAGATGCTGCTGGGCCAGTATCCGAGCACAATCGGCAGCACCTGCGCGATTCTGATTCTGCTGTGCGGTGCTGTCATGATCATCCGCAAGGATATCGACTGGCAGGCTCCGGTCTTCTATATCGGCACGATCTTCGTGGTTTCCCTGCTGATCGGGCTGATGCATGGGGCAGGCGTCTGGTATGCCGTGTTCCAGGTTCTGGCCGGTGGTGTCGTGTTCGGCGGCGTCTTCATGATGACCGATCCGGTAACTTCACCGGTAACAATTCCCGGCCGGGTGATCTTCGCGGTCGGCGCTGCGTGCTTCACGCTGATCTTCCGTCTGCGTTCCAACATGGCTGACGGCGTTCTGTATTCCATCCTGCTGATGAACATGCTGACCCCGGCCATTGACAAACTCATGGACGGCAACCAGATCAAGAATGCCGCCAAGAATGTCCGGACAGTGCTGATTGCCTGTGCGGTCATGCTGGTCATTACGCTTGGTGTCGGCTTCATTGCCGAAGGCAAGCTGCCGGCCGGTGCCGCGGTGGAAAAAGCTTCTGAAACAGTGACAGCAGAAACAGCTGCTGTGCCGGAAGTGCTGTACGCAGACAATGCGTCAGGAAACTGAGGAGGCGACACGTATGAATAAAGATTCCATGGCTTACAAGGGCGTGCTTCTCGGCCTCCTGTGTGCTTTCTGCGGCCTGACTCTTTCCGGAGTCAACGCCATCACAGCACCCAAAATTGAAGAAGCGAGACTGGCCAAAATCAAGGCAAATCTGGAACAGTTCTATCCGGGCGCTGAATTCTCGGAAGTGAGGGACTATCAGGATGATACCGGCCTGGTCAAAGGCGTGTACGTTGCTGAAGGCAAGGGCATGATCTACAACCTGAAAGTTACCGGATACAATTCTTCCGGTTTCACCTTCATGGTTGCCTACAATGATGATGGAACGGTTGCCGGATTCACACCGATTGAGCAGAACGAAACCAGCGGTTTTGGTTCCCGCTGCTTCGATCCTGAATATATCAATCAGATTCTGGAACTGACGGCTGATGATGAAGCGCCGCTGCTGAGCGGGGCAACGCTGACATCCTCGGCAATCCGGAACGGTATGGCTGCAGCCAGTGCGCTGTTTGAGGCCGGTAAGTAAGGAAGGGGGTTGAAATCATGACTGCTGTTGAAAACAAAGAAGCAAAAATGGGTTTCTTTAAGGAAATGATCTACAACAACCCGGTATTCGGCCTTTATCTGGGTATCTGCTCGGTGCTTGCCATTACCACAACCATTACAAATGCGATCGGCATGGGCATGGCGGTTATCGTCGTCCTGGTGCTGTCCAACATCCTCGTATCACTGATTGCGCCGATTACCCCGGATGAGATCCATATCCCGGTATACATCGTCATCATCGCTTCGCTGGTTACGATTGTCGGCATGGTCATGCAGGCTTACACACCGTCGCTGTATTCTTCCCTGGGTGCATTTATCGACCTGATCGTCGTTAACTGCATCATCCTGGGCCGGGCGGAAGCATTTGCCTGCAACCACAATCCGCTTGAATCAGCCCGTGACGGTCTGATGATGGGTCTGTCCTATACGTTCAGTGTCCTGGCCATGTCCTTTATCCGGCAGGTCCTCGGCACCGGCGTGCTGTCCTTCACCAATCCGCTGACCAGCACGGAAGTGTTCGCTTTCCGGCTGATCCCGGCGGGTTATGAAATCAGCGTCTTTACCACCCAGACCGGTTCGTTCCTGACCTTCGCAATCCTGGCAGCCCTGGTCGCGGCATACAAGAATGCCAATGACCGCAAGGTTGCTGAAGCAGAGAAGGCAAGGAAAGTTGCCGCTGCGAAGGCTGCCGCCGAGGCTAAGAAAGCAGCCGCTGCCAAGGCAGCTGCCGCAAAAGCCGAAGCCGTAAAGGCTGAAGCGCCGAAAGCCGCACCGGCACCGGCCGCCAAGGCAGAGGAGGTTAAAGCATGAATCTCTTTACAATCTTTATCAGCGCGCTGCTGATCAATAACGTTATTCTGTCGAAGTTCCTCGGCATGTGCCCGTTCATGGGTGTTTCCACCAAACTGGACTCTGCCGTCGGCATGGGCCTGGCGGTCACATTCGTCATCTTCGGTGCTTCGGTCATCTCCTGGTTCCTGTACTACTATGCCCTGGTTCCGCTGGGACTCGAATACATGGAACTGATCTGCTTCATCCTGCTGATTGCGTCCTTCGTTCAGTTTGTTGAAATGTTCGTCAAGAAGTCTTCCCCGGGCCTGTACAAGTCCCTGGGTATCTTCCTGCCGCTGATTACAACAAACTGCGCGGTTCTCTACGTTGCACAGGATAACATTACTCAGGGTTATTCACTGATTGAAACAATGGTCAACTCGGTTGCCGTGCCGCTGGGCTTCATGCTCATGCTGGTGATCTTCGCAACCATCCGTGAACGCCTGAACGGCAACGATGTCCCGGAAGCCTTCCGCGGCAACCCGATTGCCTTCATCGTCGCGGCAATCATGGCTATCGCCTTCACTGCCTTCGCCGGACTGGTATAAAGCATGAAGGCACTGTATGCAGTTCTGATCGCCGGCGTGCTGCTTGGCATATACATTGCTCTGTATGTGGCCAATCACAATACACCGGTGCCGGAAGGCTGTGAAAATCTGAAACCGGACTGTGCAGCCTGCGGTATCAAGGACTGTGCAGTCAGAAATGATGTAATGAGAAAGGGGTAACTATCATTATGAATATGATCAAGGCTCTTGTCCTGATGCTGGCCCTCGGCGCGGTATGCGGACTGATTCTCGGCTTTGCGTCCATCAAGTTCCATGTCGAAGTTGACAAGCGGGTCGAGGAAGTCCTGGGCATGCTGCCGGGCTACAACTGCGGCGGCTGCGGCTTCCCGGGCTGCTCCGGTATGGCTGAGGCACTCTGCGATGGCAGTGCAGATATAACTCAGTGCAAGCCGAGCAAAGCGGATGTCAAGGATGCCATCAAGGCTTACCTGAAGGAACATCCGGCGGGCGGCAACTGATTCAGACAATACAGAAAGCGGAATATCCGGCCGGATATTCCGTTTTTCTATGCCCGTTAATGAAACAAGTTACATTTTACAAGGGAAAACGATTTAGCATAATCAAATATGAAAGCATTAAAAAACTGAACTCCATAACAAGGAGAAAATGCTATGCAGTTCCGGAAGGAGACGGCTGCTTCGGCAGATTCATCCGTACGGTATTGGTATTTGGCTGAGTAATGCGGACAGAAAAAAACGAATCAGAAATGATTTGTTTTTTTGTGCTGGCCGGCCAGCGGCGGCGAATAACATAGATGGAGGTCGTGCATATGAATATCAGAAAAAGAGTGATCATAAAGGGTGGTGCGTGTCTGATCTGCGCAGTGCTGATCGCCGCCCTGAATTACATCGGCCTGACCATCCGGCTGAATGACATGCTGGACCTGCGGAGCACTTGCATTGCCGCAAGGGATATCAAGCCCAGATCACTGATCACCGAGAAGGATATCCTCGAAATCAAAGTACCCGGCGCCTATCTGCTTGAACATACATGCAGTGACAAAAAGGATATTGTCGGCAAGTATACGGATATTCAGGGGATGATCCCGGCCGGTTCATGTTTCTTTGAGGAGATGCTCTATGACGAAAAGGATCTGCCGGATTATCCTTCGACACAGCTGCGGGCCGGACAGGCAGCCTATACACTGGAAACGGACCTGGCCCGGATGGGCGGTACGATTATGCCGGGGCAGCGGCTGGACCTGTATGTCGTACTGGACCGGAAGAATGATACACCTGTGTCCGGGTGCCTGCTTCAGAATGTGCGGCTGCTTGCCGTCAAGGATCACAAGGGCCTTGACCTGACTGATGAAAACAGCACCGGGATCCCGTATCTCGCGGTGCTGGCAGTCAGTCAGAAAGATGTGGAGCTGCTGTCACTGGCGGAAAAGACAGGGGAAATCCGCATGTTTTCAACCGATAATACATACAGCACAGCCAGGGAAGCGGAGCTGGTGGTCAGCGATGATGTGCTGCAGATGCTGAAAAGCGGCACTGGGGAGCATATGTAATAAAAAGACCGTACAGTGTACGGTCTCAGTTTGCCTCTGGGGCGACTGATGGGACTCGAACCCACGAAATGCTGGAGCCACAATCCAGTGTGTTAACCAACTTCACCACAGCCGCCATAAAGCATTTATAATATTACCGTAATTGGGATTCGAAAGCAAGATGGGGATAACAAAAACACGAAAAAAAGAAAAGCATATGATCGTCATGGTCGGCGGAAAACCGGTGGAACTGGTGCTGGTCCGCAAACGGATCAAGCGCATGCATATGCGCACAGACGGCGAAAAACTGCTGGTTTCCTGCCCGTACGGCGTCAGTGAAGCAGAGCTGATGGCCTTTGTGCGGGCGAGCGAAGCCTGGATCAATAACGCGATGGCCAGACAGCAGGTCAGCCATACCGTCAATCAGGAAGGCATCGAAGGCGGTGAACTGTACTGGCTGGGTGAACGGAAAAGGATCCGCTATATACCTGCCGCGAGGGACCGGCTGGTCATCGAGGGAAATGAAGCGATATTCTACTTGAAGGAAAAAACAGGGGAGCGGATCACGAAGGCTTTTCGCAAGGCAGCCGGGGAGGAACTGCTCCGCATGGCCGCCCGGGAACGGGGTGCCTGGGATGAAAAGATCTGCCTGGCCCATGGCCTGCCGCTGCCCGAGATCAGGACGCGTCACATGACCAGCCGCTGGGGTGTGTGTCATATCAGAAACAGGCAGATTGTTTTGAGTACCCGTCTGATTCACTATCCGCCGCAGGGTTTTTCCTATGTTCTGCTGCATGAATACGCGCACTTTCTCGTGCCGGATCACTCCCGGAATTTCTATGCGGTCATTGCGGCATTCATGCCTGCCTACAGGCAGTACATGCGAGTTTTGAAACAATTTTCATAGTTTCATGAAATTTTCACAAGTTTTCAAAGATTACGGTTCAGTTCATATTGAAGAATCACGGAATTCCGTTAAAATTAAGTTAGAAGCAATTCTGCATACGATTGGAGCTGAATGATCATGATGAAAGGCAAGGTAACTGTTTTCATTGTCCCACAGGTTCCCGCAAAGGAGACAGCCATTTTGCGCGTGTTTGTGAATCATTCGGAATATGGTTTTTAAGATGGACGTATATCCATCTTTTTTGTCCATACAGATCGATTAGAATGGGAGGAGATTTTTATGGATCAGATTAATCAAGAATTCTTCGATGCAGCAGCAAGAGGAGACTTCGAGAAGGTTTGCTCGATGGTTTCCAAAGGCGCGAACATCAACATCGCGAATGGTGACGGCCGGACAGCACTGATGCGCAGTGCCAAGCGCGGCTATGTGGACATCGTACGTTTCCTGCTGGACAACGGGGCTGACCCGCGGGCCCGGGACAAGAACAATAAGACAGCTCTGATGGGGGCTGCCAAAAAGGGACACCTGGAAATCTGCCGTATGCTGGAACATGCCGGCGCGGATGTCAATTCTCATGACAATAAGGGCCGTACGGCCATGATGAGAGCTTCCCTGCTGGGCGAAACTGAGATTGTTGAGTATCTCATCAGCAAGGGTGCGGATGTCAACGCAACTGACGAAGACGGCCGTACAGCCCTGATGGAAGCGGTCAACGCATACAAGGAAGACATCATCAAGATCCTGGTCGACCATGGCGCAGATATCAACGCGGTTGACAGACGCGGCTGCACAGCCCTGATGCGGGCGGCCTATATCGGTTATCCGGGCCTGGTCAAGTTCCTGCTTGAGCACGGCGCCGCTAAGGATCAGACAGACTTTGACGGCCACATGGCAATCCACTATGTCCGCAAGGAATGCTTCGCGGACCTGAAGGATATTCTGGGATAAAGGGAGGACAGCAAAATGAAAGACTATCTGGCAAATGAAGTAAGAAATGTTGTTGTCCTGGGACACTCCGGGGCCGGCAAGAGCACGGTGATCGAAGCCTGCCTGTATTTCACCAAGGCAATTGATAGATTCGGCACAAACGCCGACGGCACATCCGCCCTGAACTTTGACGCGGAAGAAGGCAAGCGCGGCCTGTCCTGCTACTGCCATCTGGCCCCGGTCGAATGGAAAGGCAAGAAGATCAACTTCATCGACACCCCCGGCTACATGGACTATGAAGGCGAAGAAATCACCGGCCTCAGCGTTGGTGACAATGCCCTGATCGTTGTTGATGCCAAGGAAGGCGTCGAAGCAGGCACCGAGAGAGCCTGGAAGGAAGCTGTAGGCAAGCGCAAGCTGCCGACCATCTTCTTCGTCAACAAGATGGACGATCCGAATGCCCACTTTGATGATGTTCTGGCAAATATCCGTGATAAGTTCGGCAAGAGCGTTATCCCGTTCGAAATGCCGATTGTCAAGGACGGCCAGGCGATCGGTTCCGTCAATATCCTGCGGAAGAAAGCATGGTACTTTGACAACCGCAATGAACCGCAGGAAGTCCCGGCGGATCTGGCTGACAAGGTCGAAGAATACTACATGGAAATCGCCGAAGCGATTGCCATGACTGACGAAGAGCTGATGGAAAAGTTCCTCATGGAAGAGGAATTCGACGTTCATGAGATCGCCAAGGGCCTGCGGATCGGTGTCCGCAGCGGCGATATCCGTCCGGTATACTGCGGCTCCGCCATTGACCAGATCGGTATCGAGCGCCTGATGGACCTGATTACCGAATACTTCCCGAGCTATGCTGAGAAGGGCCATATCAAGGCGCTGAACGCCAAGGGCGACACGATTGACATGGAAACCAATGAACACGAAGCGCTCTCCGCGTTCGTCTTCAAGACAACTATCGACCCGTTCGTCGGCCGGATCTCCTATCTGAAGGTCCTGAGCGGCGTTCTGAACTCCGATTCCCAGGTTGTCAATTCCGTCAAGGATGCCAACGAAAAGATCAGCCAGGTCTATGTCATCAACGGCAAGTACCAGGTTGGTGTCGGCAAACTGTTCACCGGTGATATCGGTGCGGTTGTGAAGCTGCAGAATACGGAAACCAACGATACGCTGTGCTCCACCAACAAGGTCGTGCACTATCCGCCGATTGAATATCCGCAGCCGAACCTCGGCATGGCAATCTGGCCGAAGACCAAGACCGATGAAGACAAGATGAGTGTCGGTATCCGCAACATGTGCGATGAAGACAAGACCATCCGTCTGGACAAGAATGCCGAAACCCGTGAGCAGGTCCTCTATGGCCTGGGTGACCAGCATATCGATCTGATCCTCTCCAAGCTCAAGTCCAAGTACAAGGTTGAAGTTACTACAACCGTCCCGACGGTTCAGTACCGTGAAACCATCCTCGGCAAGGCTGAGGCCCAGGGCCGTCACAAGAAGCAGAACGGCGGTGCCGGTCAGTTTGGTGATGTCTGGGTACGGTTCGAACCGACGGACAGCGAAGACATGGAATTCGCTGAGGAAGTCTTCGGCGGATCTGTTCCGAAGCAGTACTTCCCGCCGGTTGAACAGGGTCTGCGTGAATGCATGGAGAAGGGCCCGCTGGCTGGCTTCAAGGTTGTCGGTGTCAAGGCAACGCTGTTTGACGGCTCCTACCATCCGGTAGACTCCAAGGAAGTGGCCTTCAAGGAAGCGGCCCGGCTGGCCTACAATGCGGCTATGCCGAATGCCAAGCCGGCTCTGCTGGAACCGATCGGCAAAGTCGAAATCATCGCTCCGGAAAGCTACACAGGTACACTGATGGGAGACTTCACCAAGCGCAGAGGCCTGATTCTGGGTATGGATCTCGATGAGAACGGTGACCAGAGAATGGTCGGCGAAGCACCGATGAGTGAAATGCTGACATACGCCAACGAACTGCGTTCCATGACCCAGGGCCGCGGCAAGTTCACAATTGCCTTTGACCGCTACGAAATCGCCCCGCGTGACGTGGCTGACAAGGTCATCGCTGCTGCCAAGGCAAAGAAAGACGCGTAACAACAACTGAGTGACTGCAGGGAAGCCTGCTCTCAATACCCGAAAGCCGCCGTGACATCCCATTCCGGCGGCTTTCATTATGCTGAAAATAAAAAAATGGTGCCGGTGGTCGGACTCGAACCGACACGGTATCGCTACCAAGGGATTTTGAGTCCCTCACGTCTACCAATTCCATCACACCGGCGAAAAATCGTTATTATTTTAACGCATGCACGGGAATCTTGTAAACATGCAAAGGAACTCCGGAAATGTTACAGATTGCTGTCCGGCTGTATCAACATCCGGCCGGACCGGCTTGCTATAATTTGGAAAAAGGTGCGGAAATGGAGAAGTGGACCCGGAAAAGAATCATTGAAACATTCACGGAACTGGTATCGAAATACAGCTATGAAGGGGTGACCGTGCAGCACATCCTGGAAAAGGCCGAGGTATCCAAGACAACGTTCTACCGGTATTTCAGGGACAAGGCAGATGTCATGGACGCCCGCTTCCGGGTGCTTTATGATGAGGCGGTGGCCAGCCATGACTGCCGCAGCCTGCAGGATCTCTTCACCATCCTGCTGAAGCAGTCCCGCGAACAGGCCGACCAGTACGCCATGTTTGCCACAACCGGCTTCAATTCCTACCGGGAGTTTGTCTACCGCTATACCATGACCATGGGCCAGACCATCATGGAAACAGCCTGGGGCCGGCCGGTCAATGAACAGGAGAAGTTCTATATCTCCTTCTTCTGTGCCGGCGGGGCGAAAATCCTGCAGGACTGGGCGCGGGGAAAGCAGTTTGCGGACATGAGCGCCGAGGAGGTGGCCGGGCTGATGTGCCGGATGATCCATCCCCGCTACCAGGTCCGCCTGGACGACGGGATGCGGGATGAACTGCTCAAACGCATGAAAAAAAGGAACTGATCAGGCGATCGGTTCCTTTTTGTGACGGATGGCTGTTTCTGTGTCTGCTGCCGGGAAAACAGTTCTGATATCGTATGGCCGGGAGGATATCAGAATGAAAGATACATACAAGATTATCATCTGGGGTCTCGGCTCAGTCGGCCGCAGTGCCCTGCAGATCATCAACCAGCGCAAATCACTGGAACTGGTCGCGGCCTATGACGTCGATCCGAAGAAAACCGGCCGGGATGCCGGCGAAGTGTGCGGCTTTGAAGCGTGCGGCGTCAAGGTGTCCGCGGACCGGGAAGAAGTACTCGGCACCCCGGCAGATATCGTGCTGTACTATGCGTCCTCGGTCTGGGACAAGGGCAGCCTGCCGGATTTCGAAACCTGCACAGCCAATGTCGATGACATCGTTGATTTCCTGAACCACGGCAAGAACGTGGCTACGACCATCTCGGTCTATTATTCCGCCAAGAATGCCCCGGCCTACTTTGCGAGAATCGATGAAGCTGCCCGGACCCATGGCGTAACCTTCACCCAGATGGGTATTTTCCCAGGTCTGTTCACACCGTATCTGCCGACCATCTTCGCGCTGCTGGCCAGAAAGGTGAACCGCTGCATCATTTACGGCGGCCAGGATGACTCCGCCAACACCGCGCCCTGGGTCAACTTCCTGTGCTACGGCAAGACGGTTGAGGATATTCCGGCACCCCAGTTTGCTTTCCTGAAGAATCTGTTCTATACGTACTATGGGCCAACGGTGATCGAGATTACCGAGCGGGCAGGCCTGGAATATGATGAATACCGCTGCGAAGTGGAACAGATTCCGGCCGATGCGGAAATCACCACCCCGAATGCCCATATCCTGCCGGGTACCATCGGCTGCCATGTCTTCAAGATGGCCACTTACAAGGACGGTAAGGAAGTCGTCGGCTTCCACTTCAACCACAAGGGTTCCAATGAAATCCTGAAGGACTATACCGTTGACAAGATGATCGAGTTTGACGGGGAACCGCATATCAAGGTTGAGATCGAAGGCATCATTGATCACTTTGATCCGTTCCTGACCAGCGCGGCACCGAGTGTGAATATGATTCCGGCCATTGTGGCGGCTGAACCGGGCTACCACGATGCCCTGGATATTCCGCTGGGTTACCTGCCGAAATAAACAGATAACGAAAAAAGACAGCTGCGGCTGTCTTTTGTTTGTTGCGGACAGGTGTCAAACTGTATTATCATATGCCGTATGAATGAACAAAAGCCGACTGTCCATCTGTTCCTGTGTCTGTTCCTGATCGACCTGATTTTTCATGCGCTCGCCTTTGGCAGGATGAGTGCGATGACCCTGCTGCGGATGGGGCTGGCGGATGCGGCGATTGCCTGCCTGATCGCTGCGATGGCAGGCGTTTCGGCAAAAGCGCTGCGGCGGACTGCCACGGTCCTGCTGGTGCTGTTTGGCATCTATGGCTTTGTGCAGCTGCAGTTCCGCAATTTCATTGAGACATTCTATTCTGTACAGGCACTGGCTGACGGGGGCTTCCGGGTCGGCGGTTTTGTGGGATATTTCCTGAAAACAGCCAAACCGGTATACCTGCTGTGCTTTCTTCCGGTTCTGGTTTACGTCATTTTCGCGGATAAGGACGAAACAGCGAAACCGGCCCGGGGCCGCAGTATTGTGAGCGGGATCCTGGCCGCGGTGCTGCTGGTTGTGAGTGTGCTGCGGGATGAAGGCACGCTGCGGCGGGCCGTACAGGCGCAGGATAACTTTGATACGATCATTGCCGGCACCGGCATCAATGCCTTCCTGTTTGAAGACCTCTCCTCGCTCCTGCGTGACCGGGAGGCACAGCCGCTGATGCTTTCTTCCCGGGAAGAAGAGGAAAGTGAGCCGATACAGCAGGCCCGCAGCTTTGACGACAGCCAATGGCAGGCAGTCATGGCTGCGGAAACCGATGAAACTCTGAAGACCATTGACGGGTATCTAATGAACCGGCCGGTTCCGGACACAAATGAAATGACCGGGATCTTTGAAGGATATAATCTCATCTATTTCCTGGTGGAGTCGCTGGACTACGCGGCGATTGACCCGGAACTGACCCCGACCATGTGGAAGATGATGAACGACGGCTACTTCTTTCCGGAACACTACACGCCGGTCTTCAGCTGCGGGACAGGGGACTCGGAATTTGTCGGCATGACTTCCATGATGCCCTACGGCAGCAGCTGTACGGTCTATACGGTCATTACTCATGACCTGCACAATTCCCTGGGCGGGCTCTTCGCGGACGCGGGCTACGCAACCCATTCGTTCCATAACTGGGATGATGAGTTCTATGACCGCACAACCCTGCACGCATCCTACGGGATTGAAGAATACCTGGATATTGATGATCTGAACATCGAACTGGTACAGGGCTGGCAGTCGGATGAGATCCTGGCTGAGCGGGCGCTGCCGTATTTCATCAACGATGACCGGTTCTTTACCTTCTTTGTGACCAGCACGATGCACTGGCCCTACGATATCAATTCCTATTACGGCAATGCTTATCTGGAAGAAATCGATGCGGTGCACCCCGATTATCCGCAGGAACTCAAGCGCCTCATCAGCAAGACCATGGAATTCGATCATATGCTGGCAACCCTGATGGCAGCCCTGGAAGAAGCCGGAAAGCTTGACACAACAGTCTTCTGTTTCTGGCCGGACCATCATCCCTTCAACATCCCGCCGGAATACCTGAAGGATCATACGCAGGTTGTGGACCGCTATTCGGAATACGGCTTCAACCGCAGCCCGCTGATTCTCTACTGTGCCGGGGTGCCGGGTGAGCGGGTTGATGAAGTGTGCTCTACCTTTGACCATCTGCCGACCCTGGCCAACCTCTTCAATCTGAACTATGACCCGCGGCTCTACATGGGGGCGGACATCTTCGGCGGGGACTGCCATGTAATCTTCCCCAACAGTGACTGGATCAGCGATGACGGCATCTACATCAACAGCACCGGCGAGTTCCATCCCTTTGCCGGCCGGGAAGCGGATGCCGCGGAAATAGAAAAGACCGACACGCAGATCAAGGACCTGATCAGTGCCGGCCGGGCCATGGTAAGCACGGATTACTTTGCGGTGCGGCGGTTCCTTGTTTCCCCGGTCAAAGCCACGGAAGCACCGGAAGAATGAAAAAAACGGATCTCATGATCTGCCCCATTGAAAATGGACAGTAATAAAAAAACGTGGAGAGCACCTCTTGTACAATCAAAGTACAGGAGGTTTTCTTT
>JAFRHT010000025.1 GCA_017433125.1 Solobacterium sp. | reverse complement strand
TTTGATGATGACTGCGCTCCTGCTGGCCATGATCATGCCGGTCAGGGCGGAGGAGAATACGGAAAACGGTCCGGAAGTGTCCGGGCAGGCTGCCATCCTGGTGGATATGGCCAGCGGCAGTATTCTGTATAAGAAGAATATCGACCAGCACCTCGACCCGGCCAGCCTGACCAAGATCATGACGGTCTATGCCGCACTGGAAAAGACGGACATCGATGCCGAACTGACCCTGTCAAAGGAAGCCTTCGGGACCTACAGCCATGACTATGGCGTGCTGTGGATCCAGGAGGGGGAAACGATGACTGCCCGTTCGGCCGCGTATGCCTCCCTGCTGGCCAGCGCGAATGATACGACGGCAATGCTCAGTGAAGCCGCCGCCGGCAGTGTGGACGCCATGGTGCCGCTGATGAACCAGAAAGCCCGGGAACTCGGGCTTGGGAATACGAACTTCCAGAACCCGTTCGGGCTCAACAATGAGAACAACTACACCACGGCCCGGGACATGGCAGCTTTGACCCGGACAGTCCTGCAGGATGATGATTTTGCCCGGATGTTCGGGGCATCGAGCTACACCATCCCGGCATCGAACAAATACGGGGAACGGCTGATTGCCCAGGACTGTGAACTGCTGCGCAGCGGGAACCTGGCTTACGGGCCGGCCACCGCCTGCAAGGTCGGCAGCACCGAATACGGCGGCTATGCCATCACCGTGGCGGCGGAGAAGGACGGTTCCGGGCTGATTGCGGTTGTGCTGGGGGCACCGGATATGGCCAGTGTGTATGCCGACGCAGTCCGGCTGCTGGATTACGGTTTTGCCAGTTTCCGCACCATCCTGGTGAGTGAAGAGGAAATCGGCACGAAGACCATTGAAGTGAAAAACGGCCGCCGGCATGTGGCCGATGTGACCTTTACGGCGGAGAGCGGCTTCCGCATCCTGCTGCCGGCCGGCATCGATCCGGAGCTGATCACCACGGATATCCGGATCAGCAACGAAGATTCCCCCGACCCGGAGAAGATCGAGGCGGAAGTGCTGTTCCTGCTGGACGGGACGGAGGTCGGTTCGGCAAAGATGAAGAAAACGATCGAACGCACGGACTTCCAGCCGCAGGCCGGGACGGCTTCCCGGATCAGATTATATTTCGATTATTTCTGTGTGCTTGTCCTGGCGATGTTCCTGTTCCGCCGGGTCATGCGCGTCGTTCACAGACTCCTTGCCCCGCCGCAGTAATACCGCGGCAGAAAGGAAACTCCCATGGCAAACATCAAAGTCATCTACCAGTCCCGCGGCGGACATACCGAAGCTGTCGCAAAACAGATTGCCGAAGAATGCGGCACCGCAGCCATCAGTATCAACGAACCGAATACGCTCGGACCGGCAGATCTTTTGTTTATCGGCATGGGTGTCTATGCCGGCCATCCCGACAATGGCCTGATGGATTATCTGGACCAGCTGCCGGTCAATACCATCCGCGGCGCGGCGATTTTCAGCACGTCGGCCCGCGGTGTCGACAATACCCAGCTGGTGGTCAATCTGCTCGAGCACAAGGGCATCACGGTCTATCCGCATCCGTGCCTGCTGAAAGGCCAGTTCCTGTTTGTCAGCAAGGGCCGGCCGGACAAGCGTGACTTCCGCAAGGCCAGGGAATACGCCCGGGAAGTCATGACGGCCTTCAATGGGGAATAGCCTATGACATTCAGGGACAAGGTTGCGGTCATCACCGGCGGGGCGCACGGCATCGGCAGCTGCGTGGCGGCTTCCTTCCGGGCCGCCGGGGCCCATGCGGTGATCATTGATATCGAACCGGGTGACTGGTATTCCGGTGACCTCGCGGACAAGCAGGTGCTGGAGGACTTCGCGGCTTCTGTTATCAGACAGTACGGGCATGTGGACTATCTGGTCAACAACGCCCTGCCGCTGATGAAGGGTATCGATGAATGCACGTATGAAGAGTTCGAGTATGCCCAGCGGGTCGGGGTAACGGCCCCGTTCTATCTGACAAAGCTGTTCCGGCCGTATTTTGCCGAAGGGGCAGCGATCGTGAACATCTCTTCATCACGGGACCGCATGAGCCAGCCGCAGACCGAAAGCTATACCGCGGCCAAGGGCGGCATCGCGGCCCTGACGCATGCCCTGGCTGCCAGCCTGGCCGGGCAGGTGCGGGTCAATTCAATTTCCCCCGGCTGGATCGATACGCAGGGCAATACCTATACCGGCCCGGACGCCTACCAGCAGACCGTTGGCCGGGTAGGCCGGCCGCAGGATATCGCCGACATGGTGCTGTACCTGTGCTCGGACAAGGCAGGGTTCATCAATGGCGAAAACATCTGCATTGATGGCGGGATGACCCGGCTGATGATCTATCACGGGGATCACGGCTGGACACTGGAATAAGAAAAAAGACATATGGCAGGCCATATGTCTTTTTTCTTTAGTAGATCATGCCGACCCACACGCCGCCGTAGTGGCCGATCGCGATGATGTCCATGCCCGGGTTCATGAGCTTGGCACTGTGACCCGGTGAGTTCATCCACCAGTTCAGGTTGGTTTCAACCGAATTTCCGTAGGCGACCAGGACTTCGTGCGGATAGTGACAGTATGCCACCCCGGCTTCATCCAGCGCGGTGATGTATGAGCTGCCGTCCGGTCTTGAGTGCGACAGATAGTAGGACGCTTCCTGGGCCCTGACCGCGGCCGCCGAGAGACCGGCCATATCGGCCATGGCGAACGGCGCGATGCCATTGGCCTGGCGGATGGCATTGATGGCTGCGAACATGGCTTCAATGGAGCCGTCATCGGCGATATGCGCATCTTCGAGACTGACCGTCTGGAAGCCGGTCAGGGATTTCTTCCTGACTTCCACCAGCAGCCGGGCACTCGTCTTGTTTCCTTCCGAATCCCGGACACTGTAGTCCACATGGTAGACACCCGGGTGCTCGAGGTCGAGATTGCTGTCGAGGGTGACGACCGGCATGGCGGTTTTGTCATCGGCGAGCCAGGCAATGCAGGACATCGGATCGAATTCATCGTTGACCGTCAGGGTCAGCCGGTCACTGGTCAGCAGGAGCTGCGGCGCGGTGCTGGTCTTGAGTTCGAACATGACTTTCTCCGTAAAGGAGTAGCCGATTTCCAGCTCATTGCCTTCCTCAGCCGAAGCCAGGTCGATGCACACATTCACTTCCCGCAGTTTATTGGCCGGATCAAAATGATCCACGGTGATTTGGCTTTCCGGGATGGAGACGGTTTCCAGATCCAGAAGACCTTCCGCAGCCCGGTTTTCAATCACTTTCTGTTTCAGTACTTCAAGCGGATCGCCTTCGGTCAGGTCCAGTTCAATGAACAGGGTGTCGGCCGTCGGGTCCGTCATGTCAGGAATGGGTTCAGACGCTTCAGCCCATACCGGACGCAGGAGCATTCCGCCGCCGAGCAGCACGGCCAGAAGCCCCGTGTAAATTTGTTTCATTTGTTTCATACCCGCTATTTTGCCACTTTTATGCGGATCTGGCAAATTTCCGGCCCGGAAGAAGCATACAGATCACGGAAAAATGTCATTTATAAGTACAGGATATGCGTGCAATAGGGTTATATAAACCGGGTGTTTGTATTAAAATTATTTCGTATTCTTAACAACGGAAAGGGAAATAATGGCACGATATCTGCTGAAACGGCTCGGACAGTCATTGGTTGTTCTGTTTATTCTTTCGGTAAGCGTGTTCCTGCTGCTGTCACTGCTTCCGGGCGACCCGGTTTACGCGATGCTCGGCGACGGGATCACCCCTGAAACCTATCAGATTACCTATCATGAACTGGACCTGGACCTGCTCATCACTGACCGGGTCAGCGCGGCAGAACTTGCGGAAGCAGCCGGCCTTTGCCATGCGTACCGCTATGGGGCTGCCTATGCCGCGGACCATGCCTTTGCCATGTCATATGACTTTGCCTACATGCTCAGGAACATGCTGGGTGTACAGGCCAACCTCAGCGACGAGGAAGCATACCGGCTGGAAGCGGAGATCTTTGAGCAGCAGCGCCTTGATCATGGCTTTGACAAAGCAAAGACCCGTCTGGAACAGGTCTGGCAGTGGTCACACGTCGTCTGAGACGAAAGAAAAACGGCAGTTCAATCTGCCGCTTTTTTTCTGCTCAGAACAGGGTGATCGGTTCGACCTTATCGCCCGGGTCGTCGGCAGTCAGCTTGCCTTCCAGAAAGTGCTTCCGGCACAGGGCGATGTACTCGTCGTTGGCCCCCAGCATGACCTGGGCACCGGTGCGGACAATGCCGTGCTTGTTGTACCGGGCATTACAGGTGGCCTTTTTGCCGCACCAGCACATCGTCTTGACTTCCTTGATCTCGTCCGCGATGGCCAGCAGCCGTTCACTGCCTTCAAACAGATTCAGCTGGAAGTCGGAGCGCAGGCCGTAGCACATGACCGGGACCCCGAGCTCATCAACGATGCGGGCCAGGAAATCGATCTGTTCGCGCTTGGCGAACTGGATCTCGTCCACGATGATGACATCATAGCTTTTCAGTTCCTCGTCGCTCATCATGCAGACCTGTTCCAGCAGGACGCATTCCTTCTCCAGGCCGATGCGGGAATGAATGATATTCGCCCCGTCCCGGGTGTCCAGGCTGGTCTTGGCCAGCAGGGCTTTCTGGCCGCGTTCCGTGTAATTGTATTCAACCATCAGCGCATTGGCTGTCTTGGAGGAGCCCATGGCCCCGTAATAGAAATAGAGTTTTGCCATAATCACTTACCTCAGCTGAATTCATTCTATCAGAAAAGGAATAAAGTCAGCAGAAATCATCAGTACTGCCGGTTCCGGGGGACAAATCTGATGCTCAGGTCCATGCCGAGGGCGTCAGCGATCCGGCCGAGAAGCTTTACGGTCGGGTTTCTGGTTCCGCGTTCGATCTTACTGATATCTGCCTGATTAATGCCGGTGACTGCGGACAGTTCCTTCTGGGACAGGCCTTTATTGAGTCTGAGATTGATCAATGCACGGGCGGCTTCGTATTCTGGCTGAAGCGTATCCCATTCTTTTCTGAGTGCCTCATCTTCAGCCAGCTGCTGCTCAATAAACTGCAGAGCATCTGTCCCTTTATCTTCCCTGATATTCATGATTGCTCCTCCAAAAACTGTTTCCTGTATTGAATGGCCCGCTTGATTTCGCGGCGGGGAGTTTTCCCGGTTTTCTTAAAAAGCCATGTGTAATGACGATACGTCTGTCACCGGCATGAAAGTAAAGCAGCCTGATGGCTTTTCCTTCACTTTGAGTGCGCAACTCAAAAATCCCGTTTTCCAGTGCTTTGCTGTAAGGCTCCCGCAGCAGAGTTCCATATTCAGCAAGCAGTTTTACAGCCAGGATCACTTTCGCCTGGAATTTACTGTCAAGGGAATGGAAAAAATCCATTGCCGGTGATCCTGTACTGCCGGTCCCATAAAAAACCACTTTGAAACTATCTGCATTATATGGTATATATGCCATATTAATCAACTCCTTCAGCCGGATTGTCCATTCCACGGCACAGCTGTCCGTATATGTTATTCGCATGGAAAACAGATAATCCCGGCTGATTCAGATGATGTGCGAAGATACTCCGCAGGCATGATATGATTAACAATAAGGAATTCACAGGATAATCTGAGATATGTCAGGAGGGTACTGCCATGGCTGAATATGATGCATTGAAAGCGAAACTTCCGGGAGAAGAAACCGGGATCGAGGTGAAGCACTCGATCTGCGCCATCTGCTCGCCGGCCCCGCACTGCGGGCTGACCTGCTATGTGAAGGACGGCAAAGTGATCAAGGTGGAGGGCTGGGACGAACACCCGGACTCGCACGGCTCACTGTGCACGAAAGGGCTGTCCAACCGGGAATACCTGTACCGTAAGGACAGGCTGCTCTACCCGCTGCGCCGCATTGGTGAGCGGGGCGAGGGGAAGTTCGAGCGGATCACCTGGGAAGAGGCCTATGCCGAGATCGCGGCAAAGCTCAACGGCATCAAGGCGGCATATGGGGCCGACAAGGTAGCCTTCTATTCCGGATACAACAAGTGGTACCGGAGCATGCTGGCCCGGTTTGCGCATTCCTTCGGCACGCAGAGTTACGGTACGGAACACTCGTCCTGCTTCGCGTCGGGGCTGATGGCCTGGCAGTGTGCGACCGGCATGGAAATGGGCATGAGCGTCATGACCAAGCTGTTCATCGGCTGGGCGGCCAACGGCTACTACTCGATGTACCGGCTGCCCAAGGGGATCGAAAAGCTCAAGAAGCTGACCGGCCTCAAATATATCGTGGTGGACCCGCGCATTACCCCGGCTTCGGCAAGGTTTGCCGACCTGCACCTGCGGCCGCGGCTGGGCACGGACGGGGCCCTGGCCCTGACCATGGCCAATGAGCTGATTCGAAACGGCTGGATTGACAGAGAGTATATTGAAAAGCACGTCCACGGGTTCGAGCAGTACGCCGAGAGTATTAAGGAATACACCCTGGAGAAGGGTGAGGAACTGACCGGGGTGCCGAAAGAGGAT
>JAFRHT010000024.1 GCA_017433125.1 Solobacterium sp. | reverse complement strand
GCAGGCTTTCGATCACGCCGCGGGGCAGCAGCTGCTGCAGGCCCACGCGGAACGCCACGAATACCAGGGCGGTGAACACCACGGCGACGATGGCGAACAGTACGTAATTGCGCTTGTCCGCGGGGGCCAGGATCAGCATCTGCAGGAACAGGTAGATCACGGTGGACAGGATGAAGCCCAGCGTCGGCATCACCAGGATGTAGCCGATGATGACGGCAAAGGTGAAGACCACCGCCATGATGTCGCCCTTGTCCTTTTTCTTTGCTGTCTCTTCCGTACCGTCCGCCGCACTCAGCTTCCGGACACCCTGGATGATGCAGACCACGGACAGAATCGCCAGCAGAACCCCCAGCAGCGTGGGCATGATCTGCGCGCTGGCATAGGACGGGGTCAGCTTGGGACGGGTTTTGATCTGCCGGGCATTATATAGGTAGAAACCGCTGAACAGCAGCATTACGATGCCCAGAATCAGATCCCTGCATTTTTTGAAAGACATACAATCCCTCCTCCTTATGATGGTTGGTTGATGGGATGATTATAAGCGAAAAGGAAGGAGATTTCCAGTGATTTTGAAAACTGTTTTCTTTCCATGTTCTTAACAAACAGCATATTTTGAAACATTTCGGGTTTCTCATTTCTTATCAATTCATCTATTTTCATTTCTTTTCAATTGTTCGGTTTTATATTTTTAAACTGGGGCTTGATTTTGTCTCCGGTTTTGTTTAGTATTTGAATCAGCGGGAGATACACTCCCAAATATGATGAAGGAGGACTGTCCTGATGAAAAAACTGTTTGCCCTGCTGCTAGCCCTCGTAATGATGGTGGCCTGTGCTTCCGCGCTGGCGGACTGGCCGGAACGCGATATCGAGCTGATCGTGCCCGCCAATCCCGGCGGAGACACCGACGCGAATCAAAGTGAATCCGGGGCTGGTAACGGGACGGCTCAATCCGGTCCATGGGAATATCCACAACGCGGGCCCCGCCGGAGATCCCGATCGCATCCAATAATCTTCTTCTTACGCTGTTCTCCATGCGGTCCTCCTTAAAGCGGGTTCTTTTTGATCTTCGCGTACGGCCGCGGATATCTGGCCGGGGTCGGTTTATGCTTGCGGATGATGATATTCGTGCGGGCTTCGCCGCCCGGCAGCGTCTCGTTCTGCACGGCTTCGGTCTGTCCGCCCAGCACGGCAACGGCATGGGCTGCGGCCTGCAGTTCGGCAGCGGCCTGCGATCCCTTCATGGCCAGGAAGATACCCCCGGTCCTGGTCAGGGGCAGGCAAAGCTCACTGAGCACCGGCAGGTTCGCCACGGCTCTGGCCGTCGTGACATCGAAGTGCTCACGCAGGTCCGCGCTGTCCTCGGCCCGCCGGTTGTCCACGGTGACGTTGTCCAGGCCCAGTTCGGCAATCACTGCCTGCAGGAAGACACAGCGCTTGTGCATCGGTTCAAGCAGCGTTACACGCAGCTCCGGGGCCATGACCGCAAAGACCAGGCCGGGAAAGCCGGCACCGCTGCCGACATCACAGACCGTGCCGGTTCCGGGCAGGTATGCCATCGGGATCAGACAGTCCGCAAAATGCTTTTCATAGACGTCCTCCGGTTCCGTAATGGCCGTGAGGTTCATTTTTCCGTTCCACTCCTTCAGCAGTTCCGCGTACCGCTCCAGCATGAAAGCTGTCCGGTCCGTCCAGACCAGACCCCGCTGTTCCGCGAATGTCTGCAGCTGCCCAAGGTTCATGGTTACCTACTTTCTGATTTCGTCCCGCAGATGGGAAATCTCCCCTGCGGCATTCGAATTATCTGTCGCAAAAAGCGAGCCATAGCGGAAGTATGCCGCCCCGACACAGCCTTTTTCCAGCGCCGTGCGGGTCTGACGGGCCAGCATGTCATCGCTGTCCACCCACTCGGAAGCCGCATTGCCGGCCCACTGGTCTTCCGTGCCGATCTTGTACGCCGCCAGGCCGGCCGCCAGCATGACATCGCTTTCCGCCGTCACCGCCAGCCATTCATCCAATGTTTCGGCATAGGGTTTGACCGGGTGCCCGTAGCCCCAGTAAATCTGCGGGATCAGGATATCCACGGTTCCGGCTTTCACCCAGGCGGCCGGATCCGCGTAATACAGCGTCAGGTTGTTTTCCATATTGCCGGCGGTGGAAATCGTGAAGCGCTTATCGTGTTCCGCGCATACCGCATGTACTTCCTGCACGAGCGCGTTGATCTGAGCGGTCCGGAAACTTTCCCGGGAAATATCTTCTGCGTCTGCCGCCAGACCGAAGACATAGGCATCAAAGCGGCGGTCTGCCCCTTCCGGATAGAAATAGTCATCGAAGTGAATCCCGTCCACGTCGTAGTTCTCCAGCACTTCCCGCACAACCGAGACCACCAGGCCCCGGACCTCGGGATAGGCCGGATTCAGGTACCAGCGGCCATTGACCTGCCGCACCCGTTCATCATTGCGCTCAATCCAGATGCGGATCTGTGAATCCTCCGGCAGGTTTCCTTCTTCGCCGACGGCCACGGAACGCAGCGGGTTGATCCAGGCTTCTGCCTGCAGGCCGGCCTGATGCGCGGCTTTGACGAACAGGGCCAGCGGGTCATAGTCAATGCCCGGCAGACTCGCCGTCCGGGGATAAATGGCGGAGGCGTAAAAGGCATCAGTAAAGGCACAGGCATGGATATATACCGTGTTGACGCCGAGATCCCGCATGTTTTCCACCACGGCCGTGAGATCAGCCTGCATCTCCTTCTCGTCCTGGTCATGGAACATCTCTTCATAATCCAGATAGGAAAACCACATGCCGTAGACACTGTCCGGGAGTTTCTGTTCTGTCTGGCTGCACC
Source organism: Solobacterium sp. (assembly GCA_017433125.1). GTDB lineage: Bacteria > Bacillota_I > Bacilli_A > Erysipelotrichales > Erysipelotrichaceae > Bulleidia. The sequence continues at coordinate 10,984 of JAFRHT010000024.1, read as the reverse complement.
CGCACAGAACCAGCAGGCACAGGCAGGAAAGGATCTTTTTAAGCTTCATCTTCCCGCACAATGAACTCACTGTTCGGCAGGGTCCGGATCCAGTCACAGAAGGCCCGCCATTCCGGCAGACGGTGATCCCGCCGCTGGGCATAGATGGTCTTCAGCTGCCGGTAATTGGTGGTCATCCGGGCGGTCAGCTTGAAGCCGGCCGGGTTGGAGTAGAGAATTTCCAGATATTTCTGGGCAGACAGGTCACGCAGGGTGGTCACATCCTTGCCTTCTTCCTTCAGGCGCCGGATGTCTGCCTGCAGTTCGTTGTATTCCCGTGTCTTCTCCTTCATGATCTCAATAATCCGCGGGTCGGTGTATTCGATATACGCCTTGTCCAGGTCGAACTTCGTGATCCGGTGCATGGTCGACTGTGAAGAGACAAAATCCAGGAAGTGATAGCGTTCCGCTTCCACCCAGGCCTTGTTCGTAAAGGTCAGATCGAACTGCACGATCACACCGTTCAGGAAATTGTCATGCCCGCTTCCGGGAACGGCCCTGGCCAGTTTCAGTGTCCGCTCGGTGATCTCCCCGTTGACAGTCGACAGATCCACCGCCATCGGATACTTGGAGCCGCGCACGGATTCCTCAAGGCCATAGACCCTGACGTTCGATACTACATCTTCATATCTCATTTTCCTTTGTCCTCCTGCCTTTACCCTGCCGGATCGCAATGGCCAGCACCGCCAGATCCGCCGGATTGACTCCGGAGATGCGGGAGGCCTGCCCCATGGTCGCGGGTTTGTATTTGACCAGCTTCTGCCGCCCTTCCAGCGACAGGTTGTCCACTTCGTCATAATTGAAGTCCAGGCCCAGGATCTGCTGTTCCATGGCCTGCAGTTTTTCGGCTTCCTTCCTGGCCTTGGAAATATAGCCTTCATATTTGAGGTCGATATCGCACTTGGCCGCCAGTTCGGAATCCGGTTCCTCACCGATGGTTTCGAGCAGTTCACGGGTGGTGACTTTCGGCCGCTTCACCAGGTCCATGCCGTTGACCCCGGTATGAGAGTATTCATCATAGCCCCGGGCACTGAGGTACTCGTGCACCCGGTCATCGTCCAGGGTAAACACGGTCTCCCGCAGATGATCCTTCAGGGCAGAAAGATCATCCATCTTCCGCAGGAACGCCTCATAGCGCTCATCACTGACCAGGCCCACTTCATGGCCTTTGGCCAGCAGCCGCTGTTCGGCGTTGTCATGCCGCAGCAGCAGCCGGAACTCGGCCCGCGAGGTCAGCAGCCGGTACGGTTCCAGGGTTCCCTTGGTGGTCAGGTCATCGATCAGGACGCCGATGTACGCTTCATCCCGGCCGAAGATCAGCGGCTTCCTGCCTTCGAGCTTCATGCACGCGTTGATGCCGGCAAGCAGGCCCTGTCCCGCCGCTTCCTCATACCCGGACGTGCCGTTGATCTGTCCGGCGGTAAACAGGTTTCTGATCAGTTTGTTCTCCAGGCTCGGCATCATCTGGATCGGGTCCACCGCATCGTATTCGATGGCATAGGCATACTTCTTGATGATGCAGTGCTCAAAGCCCGGCAGCGTGTGGATCATTTCCTCCTGGACATCCCTCGGCAGGGAGGTGGAGAAGCCCTGTACGTAGATCGTATCCATCTGCAGGGACTCCGGTTCCAGGAACAGAAGATGCCTTGGCTTGTCGGAGAACCGCACCAGCTTGTCTTCAATGGACGGGCAATAGCGCGGTCCGACCCCCTTGACGACGCCGGAATACATGCTGGATTTATTCAGGTTCCGCAGGATGATTTCATGGGTTTCCGGGGTTGTCCAGGTCATGTGGCAGCTGATCTGCTGTTCCGGTGAACGGACATCACGGGGCCGGGTGGATTCACTGAAGTGCAGGAATTCCGTGGAGCCCGGTTCCAGCGGGGTTTTGGAGAAATCAATGGTCTTGGTGAAGACCCGCTGCGGCGTACCGGTCTTGAGGCGGAATGTGCGCAGACCCGCTTCCCGCAGGGAGGCGGAAAGATCCTCCGTTGTCAGTTCCCGGTCCGGACCGCCCGGTGTCACTTCGGAAGAAATCATGTTGAGCCCGGCCATGTATGTGCCGGTAGTCAGCACGACGGCATCGGCAGTGATGCGGGAGCCGTCCTTCAAGGTGATGCCCCGGACCGCCCCGTTTTCCACATCCAGATGCACGGCCATGCCGGCCAGTACGGTCAGGTTGGGCTGATGGGTGCAGACATGCCGCATCACAGCCTTGTATTCCAGTTTGTCCGACTGAACCCGCAGGGCCCGCACACCGGGTCCCTTGGCGCTGTTGAGCATCTTGAACTGCAGGGCCGTACGGTCTGCCGTGATGCCCATCTGGCCGCCCAGCGCGTCGATTTCACGCACAACAACGCCCTTGGCCGGACCGCCGACCGAGGGGTTGCAGGGCATCTTGCCGATGTTTTCCACACTCAGTGTCAGCAGCATCGTCCTGTGGCCGAGCCGGGCCGCCGCCAGGGCTGCCTCAATGCCGGCATGACCGCCGCCGACAACTATAATTTCGTAATCACTCATGGTTGAACACTTTCAGAAGCGGATCGAGATCCGGCTCTTCTGCCTCACTCATAACATCAAAGCATATCCGGCTGACCGGCAGCTGGTGCGCTTCCGCCTTAACGCGGTACATGGCCAGCGTGCCCATCATTTCCTTCATCCGGATATCACGATCCATCGTATTCCAGGTAAACGGCACAGCGATTGTCAGCGCATCGTTTTCCATGCGGAAACAGTCTGTTTCACTGCCGCGGATCATTTCCCAGCCGGGTTCCTTCAGGCGCTGCCGGACCAGCCGCCGGGCCCGGGTTTCCTCCCGGCCGTTGCGGCCGTCTTTGCCGATCTCCGCCCGGATGACCGCCAGCTGATGACGGACCTCATCGGCGCGGAAACTGTTTTCCGGCTCAAAGGACTGGGCAGCACTCCACAGATCAATGCCGCCCTTTTCGGCCTGTTTCAATATCCGGACCGTTACCTGGGGATCTTCCCGGTCCAGATAGCAGTAGCTTTCCAGCTGGCTGGAGATGGTGATGCCGATCTCTTCCGGAATCACCGGTTCACGGAAATACACGGCATCCGTCAGGTACAGGCAGTTGAGCTTCTCCGGGACGATCCCGCGCCGGGCCGCCTTGCGGATCGCTTCTTCCATCTGTTCCCGCGAATCATAGCCGTTGGCATTTCCGTATTTGTTCCACATCTGCCGCAGGGAGAGCTTCTCCGTGGCGACGTAATGGGCATAGCCCAGCAGGGCCTTGGTGCGCATGTGACCGCGCCGGGCGTAGAAAAACAGCAGGTCGCCCCGGCGGAAATTCGTAAAGCCGCTCTTTGCCGAAAGCCGCCAGAAATTCATCGAGCGGTTCCCGCAGAGGCGGTGGTACTCAATCATTTTTTCGTCAGTTACATACGCAATCGAGCTCATAATCAGAATCCTTTAGAAAATACCGAAGCTGTCACCGTTTTCATCGACACCCATGTTGATGGCCGCCGGCACTTTCGGCAGACCCGGCATGGTCAGGATGGTTCCCGTGTAGGCAACCAGGAAGCCGGCCCCGGCCGAAACGCTGAGATCCTGGACATGGATGTTGAAGCCTCTCGGACGGCCCTTGACCTTGTCATTGTCGGACAGTGACATCTGTGTCTTGGCCATGCAGACCGGCATGTGATCCCAGCCGTTGGCCATGAAGATCTTGATCTTCTCTTCAGCCAGTTCGGAGTATTCGACATCATCCGCGCCGTAAATAGTCTGGGCGATCTTCAGGATCTTGGCCTTGATCGGTTCGTTTTCGTCATAGATCGGGGCATAGTGTGTCTCCCCATCACACAGGGCCACAACTTTTTCGGCCAGTTCAATGGTACCGTCACCGCCGCGGGCCCAGCCGTCACTCAGTTCAACCGGGAAACCGCGTTCCGCGCACCAGTTCTTCAGGGCGGCAACTTCCTTTTCGGTATCAGCCGAGAACTTGTTGATGGCAATGATGAACGGGACGCCGAAGTGCTGGATGGAATCCACATGCTTGGCCAGGTTTTCCGCGCCGGCCAGCATCGCTTCGACATTCTCCTTTGTCAGGTCTTCCTGTTCCACGCCGCCGTGCATCTTCAGGGCCCGGACAGTGGCGACGATCACCACCGCATTCGGTCTGAGACCGCCGAAGCGGCATTTGATATCAAGGAACTTCTCCGCCCCGAGGTCAGCGCCGAAGCCGGCCTCCGTGACGACGTAATCCGCCAGTTTCAGGGCTGTTGTGGTAGCGATCAGGGAGTTGCAGCCATGCGCAATGTTGGCAAACGGGCCGCCGTGGATCAGCACCGGGGTGTGTTCGAGGGTCTGCACGAGGTTCGGCTTGATCGCTTCCTTCATGACCACGGCCGCGGCCCCGTCAACATGGAGGTCCTTGACGGTAACCGGCTTGCCTTCATATGTGTAGGCCACGATGCAGCGGCCGATCCGTTCCTGGAAATCCTTCAGATCGTGCGACAGGCAGAGGATGGCCATGACTTCGGTGGCAACGGTAATGACAAAGTGGTCTTCCCGCTCCACGCCGTTGGTCCGCTTCTTCTGACCGATTGTGATATCCCGCAGGGTGCGGTCGTTCATGTCCAGGCAGCGCTTCCACATGACCTGCTCCGGGTCGATGTTCAGCGGGTTGCCCTGGTACATGGAGTTGTCCAGCACGGCAGCGATAAGGTTGTTGCAGGTGGTGATGGCATGCATGTCACCGGTGAAGTGCAGGTTGATCTCTTCCATCGGAACAACCTGGGCATAACCGCCGCCGGCCGCGCCGCCCTTGAGGCCGAAAACCGGGCCCAGGGATGGTTCACGCAGGCACGCCATGACATTCTTGTTGATTTTGGACAGTCCGTCGGCCAGGCCGATGGTTGTGGTGGATTTGCCTTCGCCGGCTTTGGTCGGGGTGATGGCCGTCACGAGGATCAGTTTGCCGTCCGGACCATCTTTTCTGTCTTCCCGGACCTGCAGGGAGATCTTGGCCTTGTTGGTGCCATACGGCTCCAGGTACTTCCGGTCAATGCCTGCCTTGTCGGCAATGATGTTAATGTCTTCCAGGACTGCAGCCTGGGCAATGCAAAGATCGTTGTTCATGTTGTTTTCCTCCACATGGGTCAGCCCATTCTCCGCCGGTCAGACAGAGCATGGATCAGGGTCATTTCATCAGCATAGTCCAGCATTCCTCCGGAAGGCAGACCATGGGCAATACGGGTTACCAGGACATCCGGGCATTCCCGTTTCAGCAGCCGGTCGAGATACATGGCTGTTGTTTCTCCATCAAGCGTTGCGCTGGTGGCCAGAATTACTTCATCGGCATCTTTAGCCCGGGCCGTGAGCGCATCAATATTCAGATCTTCCGGCATGATGCCGCGGGAAGAGGAGATCAGGCCGTTCAGAACATGGTACACCCCGTGATATTCACCGGTTTTTTCCATGGCCAGCACGTCCTTGGCGGACTGGACCACGAAGATCTGGCGGTGGTTGCGTTCCGTATCCCGGCAGATGGAGCATTCCTCCTCTTCGCAGAGATTGCCGCAGATCCGGCAGTGATGAAGCTTTGTCTTCACGTCCATCAGGGCCTGGGCAAATTCCCTGACTTCTTCGGGATCCCGCTCGGTAATCAGCAGGGCATAGCGTTCCGCGGTTTTCTCCCCGACGCCCGGAAGCATCCGGAAGCTTTCGATCAGTTTCTGCAGACTGACCGGGTACATCACATGATTCCCGGGATATTCATCCCCTGTGTCATGACACCGAGTTTGTCCTCACGGTCCTGGCTGGCCTGCTCCAGGGCGTCATTGACCGCGATCAGGATCATATCCTGCAGCATTTCACGGTTGTCCTTTTCGAGCAGTTCCTCGTCGATATTGACCTCCAGCACTTCCAGGCCGCCGCTGACCTTTACCGTGACGCCGTCACCGCCGGCACTGCCGGTATACTCGGTATTCTGCAGTTCTTCTTCGATCCGGCCCATCTGTTTCTGCATTTCCTGGGCCTGCTGCATCAGTTTGTTGAAATCCATGGTTATTCTCCTTCCGCGATTTCGAGCATATCACCGAACAGGTTCCGGGCCCGGTCTTCCAGGGTTTCCGTTTTCTGTTCTTCCTGTTGTTTTACATATCGGACAACCGGCATGGCCGGCGGCAGGGCGTTTTCCCGCCGCAGCCGCACGAATTCCTGTACAGCTTCGTCATAAGCGCTGTTGTTTATCGCAAACGGCATGCGGTCCACGCCGTTCAGCTTCAGCCATTCATAGAATTCCCGGTTGAACGCTTCTTCGTTGATGCTGCGGACCACGGCATCATTGGCACAGCCCAGCAGGATGCAGTCATCACCGCTGGCCTTGATTTCCGTCTGCCTGAGCATGGCCGCATAGCGGTCAGCCGGAATACCGCTCATACGCACTGCCAGCCTGTCCAGGTCGGCTGTCTTGCAGTCCTTGCGGCACTGCACCAGCAGCGACACGATTTCACTGACGTTATATTCCCGGACCGGGGCCGGTTCGGCTGGTTTTTCAGCGGCCGGCGGGGCAGCTGCCGGCGGTTCCGGGATTTCCGGCTGACTGGCCGGCTTTTCCGGTACCGGTTCCTCTTCCGGTATGTATGCATGCATGTTTTCCGGTTCCGTCTTTTCCGACGCGGGTTTCTGCCACAGCAGCATCTCCATACAGGCCAGTTCCAGCAGGGTGACGACATCCTGCCCGGTCCGGAAGGACTGCTGGGCCGCGAGCAGCCGGTCGGCCATCCGCAGCAGCACTTCAGCCGGCACTCTGCCGCTCAGATCCGCAGCCTGGGCCGCTGTCAGGGTGCGCAGCAGGGCTTCTTTCTTCGTATAGCGCCAGATGACGCCGTCTTTCAGCACCGCCGCCAGGTCCTCGGTCAGTTTCCACAGGTCCAGACCGCCCTGTTCATATTTCTGCAGGCGGGTCAGGACCCCGGCCATATTCCGGGAGAAAATATCTTCCAGCAGGCCCAGTTTCTGCTCGGCTGTCGCCAGGCCATAGACCCGGTTGATGCCTTCCTCGGTTATTTCGCCGCCGGCATAGGATGATACCTGTTCCAGAATGCTCAGGGCATCACGCATGCCGCCGTCAGCCAGCTCGGCAATTTTGCGGGCCGCCCCTTCTTCGAGTGAGAAGCCCTCGTTGCCGGCAATGTACAGCAGGTGTTCCTTGATCTGTTCCGCCGCCACCCGGGTGAAGTCAAACCGCTGGCAGCGCGAGATGATCGTGTTGATCAGCTTCTGCGGGTCGGTCGTGGCCAGGATGAAGATGACGTGCTCCGGCGGCTCTTCCAGCGTCTTCAGCAGCGCGCTGGCAGCCGACGAGGACAGCTGGTGCACCTCATCGATGATATAGACCTTGTGATGGGACATCATCGGTGCCAGACGGGCCCGTTCGATCAGGTCACGGATATCTTCCACATGCGTTTCATTAGCCGCATTGATCTCGATTATATCAGGGTGCGTGCCGGCCGCTGCTGCCAGGCAGCTCGGACAGGTTCCGCACGGTTTTCTGTCGGGATTTTCGCACAGCACGGCCCTGGCCAGCAGCCGGGCCATGGTTGTCTTGCCGGTTCCGCGGGGACCGCAGAAAAGATAAGCGTGGCCGACGTTGCCCGCATTCACCGCGTTGCGGATGGAACGGACAACATATTCCTGGCCCACGACCTCATCAAAGTCCCGGGAACGGTATTTCTGGTATAAAGCGGTTCGGCTCATGACGAAAACTCCTTCGTTTCCTTATTATAACAAAAACCTGCATGTTATTGCAGGTCTGCGCTGGTTTTCTGCTGTTTTTTCGCGGCCCGTTTTGCGCGGAAAAAGTCCTGCAGAATGGCGGCGCAATCGGTCTGCAGAAGGCCGCTGCGGATCTCTTTCGGGTACGTTCCGATATGGCGGATCTCCTTGACGCGGATCAGGCTTTCCGTGGCCCCGCCCTTGGGATCCGGCGTGCCGTAGCAGAGGGTGCGGATGCGGGCCAGGCTGATCACCCCGGTGCACATCATGCAGGGTTCCAGCGTTACATACAAGTCGCAGTCCGACAGGCACCAGGTTCCCAGCTTCCGGCTGGCTTTCTGAATGGCCAGCATCTCCGCGTGAGCCATCGCCTGGCCGTTGTGCTCCCGCAGGTTATGAGCCCGGGCAATGATCTGCCCGTCCCTGACAACCACCGCGCCGACCGGGACCTCATCGATTTTCCGGGCTTTCTCCGCTTCTTTGAGCGCCGCCCGCATATATTTCTCTTCTGTATTCATGGCACAAAAAACGGCACACGCAAGCAGAGGTTTGTATGGCTGCTTCCTTCCGGACCTGACCAGGTTGTATACATGCTTGCTGTACCGCCGTTATTATAACTGAATTCTTTTCTTTGTACAACAGCCGTAATTGTTTCACGTGAAACAAAAGGAGACGGATTTCTCCGTCTCCCTTGTCTGAAATATCGAACTGATTACAGAGCGTTCTTCTTTTCCTTAACCGGAACCAGAACTTCCTGACCGCCCATGTACGGACGCAGCGGTTCAGCGATCTTGACTGTACCGTCAGCCTGTACGTTGTTCTCGAGGTAAGCAATCAGGGCCCGCGGTGTAGCGACGACGGTGTTGTTCAGTGTGTGTGCGAAGTAGTTGCCCTTTTCGCCCTTGATGCGGATGCCCAGACGTCTTGCCTGTGCGTCACCGAGGTTGGAGCAGCTGCCGACTTCGAAGTACTTCTGCTGACGCGGGCTCCAGGCCTCAACGTCGCAGCTCTTGACCTTCAGGTCAGCCAGGTCACCGGAGCAGCATTCCAGCTGACGAACCGGGATATCCAGGCTGCGGAAGAACTTGACAGATGTCTGCCACAGCTTGTCATAGTACTTCGGGGAATCTTCCGGCTCGCAGATGATAACCATTTCCTGCTTCTCGAACTGGTGAACACGGTATGTACCGCGCTCTTCGATGCCGTGCGCACCGACTTCCTTACGGAAGCACGGGCTGTAGGAAGTCAGCTCATACGGCAGAGCTTCCTTCTTGACTGTCCGGTTGATGAACCGGCCGATCATGGAGTGCTCGGATGTACCGATCAGATACAGATCTTCGCCTTCGATCTTGTACATCATGTTTTCCATTTCCTTGAAGCTCATGACGCCCTTGACGACTTCGCCATGGATCATGAACGGCGGCAGGAAGTATGTGAAGCCTTCATTGATCATGAAGTCACGGGCATAGGACAGGATGGAGGAGTGCAGTCTGGCAACATCACCGCTCAGGAAGTAGAAACCGTTGCCGGATGTGTTGCGGGCGCTGTCCAGATCAATGCCGTCCAGGCTTTCCATGATATCAACATGGTACGGAACCTCCCATTCCGGAACAACCGGATCACCGAACTTCTGAACTTCAACGTTCTCGGTGTCATCGTGGCCGATCGGAACAGTCGGGTCAATGATGTTCGGAATGACCATCATGCGGTTCTTGATTTCTTCTTCGAGTTCAGCTTCCTTGGCTTCCAGGGCTTCCAGTTCAGCACCATATTCCTGAACCTTGGCCTTGACCTTTTCGGCTTCTTCCTTCAGGCCTTTGCCCATCAGGCCGCCGATTTCCTTGGAGAGTTTGTTGCGCTCGCCTCTCAGAGCGTCCGCTCTTGTCTTGGCTTCGCGGAATTCCTGGTCGAACTTCGCCACTTCATCAACGAGGACCAGCTTTTCATCCTGGAACTTCTTTCTGATGTTTTCTTTGACGAGTTCAGGGTTTTCTCTAATCAGTTTAATGTCAATCATTTCAATTTCCCTCCTGGATATAAAAACACCGTCACTGCAGTCAGGGACGATGTGATTTTCGCGGTGCCACCCTATTTGCCTGATTGTTTCACGTGAAACAATCAAACCACTTCATTATGCGGATAACGGCCGCGGCCGGAAATGGTTGGTTTCACTCAGGGATGGATTTCCTTCTGTTTTGCGGCAGCTTTCATCAGCCGCTGCCTTTCTGCAACTGCGCCACAAAAGTACTTGTTCCCGTCAACGAGATACCTTTATTATTGCCACATCGCGGACGTTTGTCAAGGCGTACGGGCTATGCTAGAATGGGCGGGAAAGAAGGGATGAAACTTGAAAAAAACCCTTATGGCCTGCCTGCTTCCGCTGTTTCTGCTGACCGCCTGCACAAGCCGCCATGATCCGGCCGAAGACACTTCGAACGGCCCGGTCACAACCCCGGATGAACTTACCGATGCCGAAAAGGAACTGCTGATGATCCAGGGCTGCATCGAAGATTACAATACCGGCCGCATTGCCGAACGGGAAGAATACTACCAGATGGTGATCCCGCCTATGCCGCTGGAACTGGAGCAGCTGCCGGAAGTCAAGTCACTCAATGACCTGAAACCCGAGAAGATTGACAGCGCGCAGTCCAACATCACCTACGCCGGTTCCATCCGCGCCGGCGAGCGGTATGAAGTCCTTTTCATCATCTATAAACCTACAGTCAACGGCTTCTGGCTCCATGGAGATATTCAATTCCGGGTCAATCCGGACAATATCACCGTCAATGATCCGCAGTTCGCAGACAGCCGGGCTGCCCTGAGTCCGCTGCTGAACGGGGCTGACGATATTCTCAACCGCCTGTACGGCATTGATACCGCCTTTGACGAAACCACCGAAGACGAGAACGGCTACTGCCTGTGCACCGACGGTGCCTATCCGACCATTGACAGCCTGAAAGCCGCGGCTGAGCGCATTTATACAAAGGAATTCCTCGAAAGGGCATACTATCCTTCCGCTTTTGAAGGTGAATTCCCCGTATATAAAGAAGAAAACGGCCGGCTGTATGTACTGCCCAGTGAACTGGTCCGCCGGGAAGGGCTGACCTATCATCCGGAATACATTATCGCGGCCGCCGAAGAAGGCGATGAACTCCGGATCGACCTGCTGGCTTCGGAATACGGTGAACTGCAGCCGGCTGTATACCG
>JAFRHT010000023.1 GCA_017433125.1 Solobacterium sp. | reverse complement strand
GATAAATCTGCGCTTTTTTCGTATTCGGCATTTATTTGTAAATTGTTTAGTTTCTTTTTTTAATGCCGATTGCCGCATGTTCCAAAACTCAATGACAAAGCAATACAGTTTTACCTGTGTCAGAATAAAAGGCCGGACCAGCTGGAACAGCTGCCGGCATCAGATATGACTCCCCTCCTCATACGGGGGATATCCGGTTTGCCGCGGGAGAAAAATAGGAATCCCTGCCAGTTTTACCAGATACCGATAAACTGCTGATACAGTTATAATGATGACGGAGGCTGATTATGGTAAAACACATTATATTATGGAAACTCAATGATGATCTTTCACCGGAGGACAAGAAAAAGGCTGCCGGAATGATCCGGGATGGTCTTGAAGGGCTGGCCGGACAGATTGACGGTCTTCTCGACATTCATGTCATAATTGAGCCAATGCAGACATCAACGCATGATATCATGCTTGAATGCACACTGAAGGATGCTGAGGCATTGGCAGGTTATGCAGTACATCCGGCCCATGTCAAAGTAAAAGACGGGATTATTGCCGCCTCAACCCACGGCCGCGTCTGCATCGATTACACATTGTGAAAAACAAAGCAGATTATCCTGCTTTGTTTTCTTTTTCCGTCAGCAGCCGCAAAGCCGGCAGATAATAGTTTTCCCGTTTGTTCCGCATCATTTCCGGATCCGGCAGCCGGGAATCATCCAGATTATTGGTCAGGTCAGCGATCTTGACTGCCCTGGCAATCGGATTATTGCTGATTTCCGACACATAGGCCAGATACTGAGCTGCATCAGGATGATCATACGGACAGCTCAGCAGTTCCACTGCCGCAACAACATCTTCGCTGAACCCCTCTTTGCGCAGATCGTCTGCGGTCACATCTGTATCTTCAATCACATCATGCAGCAGCGCGGCTGTTTTTTCCTTTGCCGTTGTGCACTGCAGTGCTACAGTCACCGGATGGAAAATATATTCCGGCAGTTCCGGGTCCTTTGCTTTCTGGCCTTTGTGGGCATGATATGCCAGTACCAGGGCCTTTCTCAGCATTTCATAATCATTCATTTTCCGGTTCCTTCCTTTTTTCCGGCAGGATCAGATCCTCATCCAGCCCGCCGGGATGATATTTCTCATAACTGTCAAACAGCTGCCGGTTCTGTACATGCGTATAGATTTCCGTCGTCTGGATATCACTGTGTCCGAGCATTTCCTGTATGCTGCGCAGATCGGCGCCGCCCTGCAGCATATGCGTGGCATAGCTGTGGCGCATCTTATGCGGTGTCAGTTTCTTTTTTATGCCGAGTTCACTGCGTTTCTGTTCCATCAGCAGTTCCACGCTGCGCGGCGTTACCCGGCGGCCGAAGCGGTTGACAAAAAACAGCTGTGTACGCCCTTTCACCCAGGTCGGCCGGACAGTATCCCGGTATCGGATCAGGATCGGGATGCTGCCGCGGGCAATCGGTACGAGTCTCTCCTTGTTGCCCTTGCCAAGCACCCTTACCATGCCGGTTTCAAGGTCCACCCGGTTGTAGGTCAGGCCGCAGACTTCGGATACCCGCAAACCGCAGGCATACATTAACTCCAGCAGGGCATGACGGAAGATTTCCTGCGGCTGGCTGTCATCAAATGACTGCATGATCCGGTTGACCTCTTCCACACTGGCAAATACCGGCAGAGTGTTCGGGCCGCGGTGAATCTCGATCGTCAGGGACGGATCCTTTTCATCATGCATGAAGTTCATGTAGTGATGAAAGGAACGGATTGACGCAGCCATGCGGCTGACACTGGAATTCTTCTTGGCATCCAGCTGAGCATGCAGAAAATCATCCAGAATCGAGCCGTTTATCTCTTCCGTGGATGAAATCCCGTTTTCCTTTAAAAACGCCGAATACTGGCTCAAATCGCGTCTGTATGAAGCGACCGTCCGCGGGGACTTGCCTTCATTGACGGAGATATTGACGAGATACTCCCCAATGGCTTTCTCCAGTTCCATCAGTTCTCCTTCCCGGCTTCGCTTGCCCTTTTCAGCACTTTTCCGCCCAGGACTGCATTAAGTTCGTTCAGAACCGAAGATGTCTCTTCCTTCAGTGCTTCCGTTTCATCAAACAGGTTCAGCTGTGAAGTCAGCTGTGCCCCTTCGGCAAAATCAGACAGGGAAATACCCAGCAGCCGGACCGGTTCCCCGTTCCAGTTATCATCCAGCAGCTGCAGTGCCTGTACATAAAGATCATCGCTCTTCCAGATCGGGGCAGCCAGTTTCCTGGAACGGTCTGTATTCTGAAAATCATTGTACTTAATGCGCAGAGAAATGCTGTGTCCGGCTTTCTGCTCCTCCCACAGCCGTTTTGACAGTTTTCTGGCCAGGCTTCTGAGCAAACCGCGGATTTCGTCGTAATCCGTCAGATCATCCAGCACCGTTTCGGATACCCCCATGGATTTCGTATCCCAGTCCCGGACGATCTGGCGGTCATCATGACCATGCGCCCGCTGCAGCACCACATCTGTGTTTTTCCCGAAGATCGGTTTCAGCCGGTTGATATCCTCATAACAGGCCAGATCACCAATGGTATTGATGCCCAGATCACGCAGCAGCGGCACAGTTTTAACCCCTACCCCCCGCATGTCGGATATATCCAGGGGCCACAGTTTTTCTTCCACTTCCCGCAGCCGCAGAACCGTGATGCCCAGCGGTTTTTTCATGTCACTTGCCATTTTGGCCAGGAACATGTTCGGAGCCACCCCGATCGAACACGGCAGACCCAGATCGTGGTAGATCTTTTTCTGCAGGAACCACGCCAGGTCAAGCGGTTTTTCGTATTTGCGGATTTCCCTGGTCATATCGGCATAGCATTCATCTATGGACGCCTGTTCGATTTCATCCGCGTTTTCGGAAATGATCCGGATGAACTGTTCCGACAGTTCCCGGTAAAGCGGAAAATGCGGCTCCACTACCACCAGCTCAGGACACAGGTGCAGCGCTTCACTCAGCGGCATGGCCGAATGAATACCAAAGCGGCGGGCTTCATAGCTCGCCGTGGATACGACACTGCGGCGGGTATTGCCTGACACAGCGACCGGCAGTCCTTTCAGACCGGGATCCCGCAGTACTTCCGCATTGGCAAAAAACGCATTCAGATCAATATGAAAGTAGACTCTGGCCATCAGCTTTTCCTGTTCCGCTTCCGCAGTTCGGCAGCTGCCGCCAAAGACGCATCTGTCACTTCGCCGGAAAGAATCGCCGCCAGTTCCGCAATGGTTTCTGTTTCTTTCAGCAGCCGCACCTGGGTCCGCACGTGCTCACTGTCCGGATCCTTTTCCACAACATAGTTATGGTCGGCAGCGGCTGCTACAGGAGCCAGATGGGTTACCGCAAATACCTGGCAGCTGTCAGCCAGTTCTTTCATTTTCTGCCCGATCGCGCCGGCTACCGCCCCGCTGACCCCGGTATCAATTTCATCAAAGATGACCGTATCGATTTTCTGCAGTCTGGTGAATATGACTTTCAGGCCCAGCATCAGCCGGCTGATTTCACCGCCGCTGGCCACCTTGACGAGCGGCCGCAGTTCCTCACCGCGGTTCATATTCACAAGGAATTCCACACGGTCGAAACCCCTTGCACTGTCTGAACCGGGTTTTATATCCGTCACAAAACGGGCATGCGGCAGTGACAGGTCTTTCAGATGACCGGCAATCTCCGCATCCAGTTTCCCGCTGTTTTCTTTCCGTTTCGCCGACAGTTCGGAAGCTGCCCTGCGGTATTTCTCATAGGCTGCCGCGATCTCCCGGTCTTTTTTCTCCAGCCAGCTCTGCCGGTTGGCAATCCGGTCCACGGCCTGCTGCAGTTCTTCCTTTTTATTCAGAATCTGTTCAATACTGCCGCCGTATTTGCGCTTGAGCCGCTGCAGGACAAACAGCCGCTCCTCCAGGGCATTGATGTCATCATCACTGAAATCAAATTCTTCAAATACCCCGCGCAGTTCGGCAGCTGCATCTTCAATCTGGTAATAGCTGTCATTGATGCGCTCCCGGATCCGTTCAAAGACTTCCGTATTCTCGAGCGTATCGGTCTGCCGGCGGAATTCATACAGTGTTTCCGCCATGGAATCATACAGTTCCAGGATACCGTGAATCCGGTCATAGGAATTCTTGACAGCTTTATATGCCCGTTCCCTTTCCTCGAGTTCCTCGTCTTCCCCCGGTTTCAGCCGGGCACTCTCGATTTCCCGGATCTGATACTGGAAGTATTCAAGATCATTTTCGTTGTAGGTATCCTGCAGGGCTTTTTCTTTTTCCTGCACGCAGGCCTGCCAGACAGCGTATGTTTCCGCGGTATCCCGGCGCAGCTGGCCGCAGCCGAGATACGCATCAAGCAGATCGATATGGGTTCTGGCGTTGAGCAGATACTGGTTATCACGCTGGTTATGAATATCGATCTGATTCTGCAGGACATCATTGAGCAGACCGATCGTGACAATCCGGTGATCAATACGGGCAGTGCTCTTGCCGGCGGCGGACAGTTCACGGGTAAATGTGACTTCCTCCGGATCCACTTCAAAACCGGCTTCTGCAAGCACCTGCAGGGCATGGCTGTCACGGCTGAGATCAAAGGTGCCTTCCACGATTGCCTTGTTTTCGCCATGGCGGATCTGGGCTGTGCTGGCCCGTTCCCGTCCCAGCAGGCTGATGGCATCAATCAGGATCGATTTGCCGGCTCCGGTCTCACCGGTAAACGCGCTGAAACCACTCTCAAAATCCAGGGAGAGTTCATCAATCAGGACAAAATTGCGTATATACAAATGCTTAATCATCCAGCAGCTCCGTTATTTTTTCAAACAGTGTATTCAGATCTATGCCTGCTTCGGTCCGCAGCTGTTTCAGTGACCCATGGCCAACATAACGGTCACCGATACCGATACGGATTACCGGCATGGAAAGGTTCAGATCGTTCACAGCGTCAAGAACATCTGCCGAGAGTCCCCCGGTCAGCATATCGGTTTCATAAATAATCACCGGCAGGCCTTCCGCAGCCAGATTCTTCAGGCACTCCAAATCAAGCGGCTTGAAGAAACGGGCATTGACAACCCGGACCGGCAGCTGATTGACCGCGGCCTTCTCCGAAATCTTTTCCACATCAGGACCATAGGAAATCACTGTCAGCCTGACCGTATCTCCCCTGTAATCCTCACACCAGCTCCCGACCGGTACCAGTCTGAGGTGAATATCTTCCGGAATCTTCACGTCACCGCGCGGGTAGCGGATGGCAAACGGATGCTTCTGGAAAAAAGCTGTATACATCAGATCCCGCCCTTCCTGGGCATTCTTCGGCTGGGCCACAATCATATTCGGCAGCGGCAGAAGCAGGCCCGGATCGAAGACCCCGTGATGGGTTTCCCCGTCCGCCCCTACCAGGCCGGCCCGGTCGATGCCGAACACCACCGGCAGGTCCATCCGGCATACATCATGGTTGATCTGATCATATGCACGCTGCATGAAACTGCTGTAAATTGACACAAACGGCCGTTTACCGCTGATCGCCATGCCGGCAGCCATGGTAACCGTATGCTCTTCAGCGATGCCGCAGTCAAAGCTGCGCTCACTGAAATGCGCGAAAAATGATTCCAGTGAACTCCCGTTGATCATGGCAGGTGTCAAAGCAATGATATCTTCATTCCGGGTAGCCAGTTCTTCAAGGGTATCTGCCATCAGTTTGGACCAGGACTTGTAACCGGCCGGGGTGGAAGCCAGCATCTTCCCGGTCGCCGGATCAAACGGCCCGACTCCGTGCCAGATCCCTTCCCGGTCCATTTCACACGGCGCATAGCCTTTCCCCTTGCGGGTAATGACATGAATGACCACCGGATCATCATATTCTTTCGCCACGGTCATCACCCGGATCAGGTCCTTGATACTGTGGCCGTCCACCGGGCCGAGATAATTGACATTGAACTCACCGAAAATCCCCCTGTCAATCACCGTATCCCGCAGTGTATCCTTGATACCCTTCAGGCCGGTATAGACAACCTTGCCAACCCCGCTGCGGTTCAGGGCATCTTTCATGTTCAGTTTGAGTGAATTGTATGACTTCGCCGAACGCAGACGCGAAAAACCCCGGGTCAGGGCACCGACGTTTTTGGATATGGACATATTATTGTCATTGAAGATAATGATCAACTTACGCCGCTCGGACCCGATCGTATTCAGCGCTTCCAGAGCCATGCCCGAACTCAGCGCTCCGTCTCCGATGACCGGAACGATATGATAATCTTCATGATTCAAATCCCGGGCAATCGCCATCCCCAGTGCAGCACTCAGGGATGTGGAACTGTGTCCGGCCTCCCAGACATCATATTCACTTTCCCGGCGCTTCTGAAAACCGCTGATCCCGCCATACTGCCGCAGGGTCTCGAAATCCTTAGCCCGGCCGGTCAGTATCTTATGGGTATAGCATTGATGGCCGACATCAAAAAATATCCTGTCAGCCGGCATATCAAAAACGTAATGCAGGGCAATGGTGAGTTCCACAACTCCCAGATTGCTGGCAATGTGCCCGCCTGTCCTGGCCAGGGAATGAATGAGGAATGACCGGATATCCGCGGCCAGATCCTCCATTTCCTCAACCGACATATCCTTCAGAAAGCCGGGATTCTCAATGGTTGTCACATCCATAGGTTCCTCCTAGTGATTCCGGTGCTGTACTTCCCGCAGCAGACCGGTCAGCGCGTCAGATTCGAACCCCTTTATTATTTCGATCCTCGCAAAACTATTTTCATACAGCTGATTCATAAGGGCCCTGGCCTCCTCTATCCCCAGAAGGCTGACCCCGGTTACTTTCTCATTGCGTTCATCCGAATTGGACTTTCCCAGTTCGGCAGCTGTTTTCTCTACATCAAGAATATCATCCTGCAGCTGGAAAGCCAGACCGATATCGAAGCCGATCTGCCGCCAGAGGCCGCAGGTTTCCTCATCGCATCCGGCCAGCACCGCACCGATTTCCAGCGGGGCGCTGAGCAGGCATCCGGTTTTATGGTGATGAATGGTCTGCAGGGCATCCCAGTCTGTCAGTGCCGATTCCTGCATATCCAGGCATTGCCCCAGCACCATGCCGTCCGGCCCGGCGTCCGCCGCTAGGCTCCGCACCCCTCTCAGAACCTGTTCTGCGGGAACACCTGAAGTCTTCACGGCGGTCTCAAATGCATATGTCAGCAGGCCGTCTCCGGCCAGGATCGCCGTCGCTTCATCAAAGGCCTTATGGCAGGTCGGCCTGCCCCGGCGCAGATCATCATTATCCATCGCCGGCAGATCATCGTGAATCAGGGAATACGTATGGATCATCTCCAGCGCACAGGCAAAAGAATCCGCGGTTTCCGCCGGAAGCCCGTACCCTTCTGTCACGGCATAGAGCATCAACGGCCGGATCCGCTTGCCGCCTGCCATAAGCGAATACAGCATGGCATCCTTTACCCGGCTGTCCCTGACCGCAGCCGCTGTCTGCTTCAGTTTCTCTTCAAATTCATTCTTCTTCATGTTCAGCAGCGGTAATCTCCTCGATTTTCGTCTCAAAGGATTTCAGTCTGGCATCGCATGTCCTGACCAGTTTCAGTCCTTCTTCAAACAGCGAGATTGTTTCATCCAGCGGTTTTTCATTCTGTTCAAGAATCCGCACGATTTCCTCAAGCCGGGCCATGGATTCTTCAAATGTCTTTTCCTTATCAGCCATGTTCTGCCTCCATATCTGTATCTGTGATGACAGCCGCTGCTTTGCCGCGGCCCAGAAGAAGTTCGACTTCGTCACCTTTCTGCACCATATCCGCCCGCCTGACAGCCGTACCGTCTTTCAGCACAATACTGTAGCCGCGGGCCATTACCTTAAGCGGCGAATAGGCATCAAGCAGGTGTATGTTTTTCTGCAGACGGTCATTTTCCCTTGTCCGGCGCAGATTCAGGGCATACTGTAAAGCCTGCCGATTTTCATGGAGCGTATTCTCCGTATCACGCAGATGCTCCCGCAAAGCCTTCTGCAGACTTCCCGTCAGCTGCCGCAGACGCCCGTCCTGTACTGTGCGGACCGCGCGGATCTCTTCATCCAGCTGCGCAGCAAGATCATTCAGCCGCAGCTGAGGATCCCGGACCAGCCGCTGCGGATCAGCAAACCAGGAATAACGCCTGATCGCGTCAATATGCCTGCGCTCAGCGCTCATACGGGCCGATACAGCCCCATTGAGACGGACCACGAACTGGTCAATCCGGCTGGCCACATCCCGTATATCCGGGGCACAGCGCTCAGCTGCTCCGGTCGGCGTCGGGGCCCGCAGATCTGCCGCAAAGTCAGCGATGGTAAAATCTGTTTCATGCCCCACACCGGTTATCAGCGGGGTCTGCAGCGCATAGATGGTCCGGGCCAGGATTTCATCGTTGAATGACCAGAGATCCTCAATTGAACCGCCGCCCCTTACCAGCAGCAGCACATCGTGGCCGCTGATATCGGCTTTCTTCAGCGCCTGGACAATTTGTCCGGCACTTTCCGTGCCCTGTACGAGCACCGGGTATTCCGTAATGCCAGCCACCGGCCAGCGTCTCTGCAGGGTTGTCAGGACATCCGAGCGGGCCGCTGTATTTTTACCGGTAATCAGACCGATGCTGAACGGATAAGGCGGCAGCGGTTTCTTGTGCTCCAGGGCAAAGAGCCCTTCCGTCTCCAGCTTTTTCTTCAGTTCCTCATACTGACGGTACAATTCACCCAGCCCGGCCGCCTGCATTGCCGTGACGATGAGCTGCATCTCACCGCGGGCCTCATAGACATTCAGGTCCGCCTGGACCAGCACCTTGTCACCGTCTTTCGGCAGAAACTTCACACGGCTGTTGGCCGAGGCAAACATGACACAGCGGATCTGGGCTGCGCCGTCCTTCAGGATGAAATACCAGTGGCCGGAACGGTAATTCGAAAAATTGCTGATTTCACCTTCCACCAGCACTCTCTGAATAAGCGGGTCCCCTTCCAGCTTCTGCTTCACATAGTGAACCAGGGCGGATACCGAAACAGCCCGCTGGCTCATATTCTGTCAAGAACCCCGTTGATCAGTTTATGG